>NZ_JBMAXV010000003.1:0-270077 GCF_048589245.1 Klebsiella sp. 10982 | reverse complement strand
TGGCGGCCTCAACATCGCTGAGACGTTCCCGGAAGGCCGGGGCAGCCCGCATGGATGCGGGCTGAGGGCCGTGTTTTGCACGGACGCTGCCTCGGCCCGACCCGAAGCCTGCAGGGATAAGTCGAAGGTACCACGCAGTGGCGATTTTGCTGGCCGGAGCCCGGGGGTACAGGGGGCGGCGGCGACTGGCCGCCCCCTGTGCGCTCCCTGCACCATGAGTAACATAACGCAGAAGAAATATCGGGAGCGCAATCTACCCGGAAATAACAGAGAACACAGGTTTTTCCAGGGTCGACACTGTTGCAAACCGATCACAGTATCTACCCCATTGCGCCGTTATTTTGTCGGGTGATGACGCTTCACTTACCCGACCCGGCTGACGCCCCGACAGTAAAAAGGGACAGCCGCTGGCTGTCCCTTTTATTATCCCTATTACCGCGATTACAGCAGTTCAGGGTATTTGGTCATTTTTAGCGCCAGCTCGACGCCGCGCACTTCCGCCATCCCCTTGAGACGGCCGATCGCCGAATAGCCTGGGTTGGTTTTCTTACGCAGATCGTCGAGCATCTGATGACCATGATCCGGGCGGAATGGGATCGGGCGCAGATCGCCGGCCTGTTTACGCCGCTGCTCTTCACGCAGGATCGCATCCACCACCGCCACCATATTGACGTCGCCGCTGAGGTGCGCCGCCTCGTGGAAGGTTTTCGGGTTCGCTTCACGGCAGGTAGATCGCAGATGGGTGAAATGGATGCGATCGCCAAAGGTCTCCACCATCTTCACCAGATCGTTATCGGCACGCACACCGTACGATCCGGTACACATGGTGAAGCCATTATTAATGCTGTCCACCGTCTCCTTCAGCCATTGCATATCTTCGATGGTCGACACAATACGCGGCAGGCCAAGGATCGGCCGCGGCGGATCGTCCGGATGCACCGCCAGGCGGATCCCGACCTCTTCGCACACCGGCACGATAGCCCGCAGGAAGTAGGCCATATTCTCGCGCAGCTGCGCTTTATCAATATGGTCATATTCCGCCAGGCGCGCGCGGAACTGGTCAAGGGTGTAACCCTCTTCCGCTCCCGGCAGGCCGGCGATGATATTGCGGGTCAGTTTATCGATATCCGCTTCGCTCATCGCCTTGAAATAGACCTCAGCCTGACGCTGCTCTTCTTCGCTGTAATCCGCTTCCGCCCGCGGGCGTTTGAGGATATGCAGCTCAAAGGCGGCGAAGGCGATCTGATCGAAACGCAGCGCCCGGGAGCCGTCCGGCAGTTCATATTCCAGATCGGTGCGCGTCCAGTCGAGGATCGGCATAAAGTTGTAGCACACGGTATCGATGCCGCAGGCCGCGAGGTTGCGGATGCTCTGCTGATAGTTGGCAATCCAGGTCGCATACTCCCCGCTGTGGGTTTTAATATCCTCGTGCACCGGAATGCTTTCGACGACCGACCAGGTCAGCCCTTTTTCTGCTAACAGCGCCTGACGCGCTTTAATCTCATCTACCGGCCAGACCTGACCGTTTGCAATATGGTGCAGCGCGGTGACGACGCCGGTCGCCCCCGCCTGCCGTACATCATCAAGCGATACCGGATCGTTCGGCCCATACCACCGCCAGGTTTGCTCCATCGCTATGTCCTCACAAAAGTTGTTATACCAATAATGGCGACACTCATGACGACTACCATACATGTTTCTCACCAGGCTGCAAACAGTGCCGGCGCATTGATTGATCCAGCTCACAGTCAGCGGATAATTTCGGCTTACCAATTTAAATTCCTGTCATATAACTTTAGACTGGCAATGTTAATATGCAGTTAAACAGGTGTGTGAAGAATGACAACAATTGCAACCGCTACGCTACCGGAGAGCGTGCAACGTCCTCAGTACGATCGCAGCCAGCTCCGCTCGCGTATTGTCCATTTCGGCTTTGGCGCGTTTCATCGCGCGCACCAGGCGCTGCTGACCGATCGCGTGCTGAATAACGTCGGCGGCGACTGGGGGATCTGTGAAATTAGTCTGTTCAGCGGCGATACGCTGATGAGCCAGCTTCGCGAACAGGACCACCTGTTTACCGTGCTGGAAAAAGGCGCCGACGGTAACCAGCCTATCGTGATCGGCGCAGTGCACGAATGCCTGAACGCCAGGCTCGATTCACTGGCGGCGATTATTGAAAAATTTTGCGAGCCGCAGGTGGCGATTGTCTCGCTGACCATCACCGAAAAAGGCTACTGCATCGATCCGGCGACCGGCGAGCTGGATCCAATGCACCCGCGCATCCTTCACGATCTGGAAAATCCGACGCTGCCGCAATCAGCTCCTGGTATTTTAGTCGAAGCGCTGGCCCGCCGCCGGGATCGCGGCCTGCCGCCCTTTACCGTACTCTCCTGCGATAATATCCCCGACAACGGCCACGTGGTGAAAAATGCCGTCCTCGGCATGGCGGAAAAACGCAGCCCGGCGCTGGCGAGCTGGATCGCCGACAACGTCAGTTTCCCGGGCACCATGGTGGATCGTATTGTTCCCGCTGCCACTCCGGAGTCGCTGGCGGAAATCGCCGCCGTGCTGGGGGTGGAAGATCCCTGCGCCATCAGCTGCGAACCCTTCATTCAGTGGGTGGTCGAAGACCACTTTGTCGCCGGGCGCCCCGCCTGGGAGACGGCAGGCGTGCAGATGACCGACAACGTGCTGCCGTGGGAACAGATGAAACTGCGGATGCTCAACGGTAGCCACTCTTTCCTCGCCTGGCTTGGCTATCTGGCTGGCCATGCTCACGTCAGCGACTGCATGCGGGATGACATCTTCCGCCACGCCGCACGCCAGCTGATGCTTGACGAACAGGCCCCGACGCTGACCATTACCGGCGTCGATCTACTGGCCTATGCCGACAGTCTGATCGCGCGCTTCAGCAATCCGGCGCTCAAACACCGCACCTGGCAAATCGCCATGGACGGCAGCCAGAAGCTGCCGCAGCGGATGCTCGACGGCATCCGCGTGCATCTTGAGCGCGGTAGCCGCTGGCCGCTGCTGGCCCTCGGCGTTGCCGGCTGGATGCGCTACGTCAGCGGCACTGACGATGCCGGTCAGGCAATCGACGTGCGCGACCCGCTGATTGATAAGATCCAGCAACGGGTCGCGCAGAGCGATGAACCGCAACGGGTTGATGCCCTGCTGGAACTGGAAGAGATATTTGGCCGCGATCTGCCACAGCACGCGCAGTTCGTCGCCGGGATCCGCGCCGCCTGGCAACAGCTGGCGACGCACGGTGCCCGCGAGGCCGTTGCCCGTGCGTTGAATTCTTAACAATATTTGCGCTTATGCGGACAGAATCCTCTTCTGTCCGCCTCAGGACTTCTCTTTTCCCCCTTTTTTCGTCAGGATAGACGTAACTGTTACAACATTACATTTATCCTGGAGAAAAGAGTGACCAGAACCAATTTGATCACCGGCTTTCTCGGCAGCGGTAAGACGACCTCAATTCTTCATCTGCTGGCGCAGAAGCCTGCGGATGAAAAATGGGCCGTACTGGTGAATGAGTTCGGCGAAGTCGGGATTGACGGCGCACTGCTGGCCGACAGTGGCGCCTTGCTCAAAGAGATCCCCGGCGGCTGTATGTGCTGCGTCAATGGCCTGCCAATGCAGGTTGGGCTGAATACTCTGCTGCGCCAGGGCAAACCCGATCGGCTGCTGATCGAACCCACCGGTCTGGGCCACCCAAAGCAGATCCTCGATATCCTCACCGCGGCGGTATATGAGCCCTGGATCGATCTGCGCGCCACCCTGTGCATCCTCGATCCCCGCCAGTTGCTGGATGAGAAAGTCGTCAACAATGACAACTTCCGCGATCAGCTGGCCGCGGCGGATATTATTGTGGCCAATAAAAGCGATCGGGAAACGCCCGAAAGTGCCCGGGCGCTAGCTGACTGGTGGCTGCGCTGGGGTGGCGATCGCCGCCAGGTATTGGCGACCCAGGGCAATATCGACCTCGCTCTGCTCAATGAACCGCGGCGCAACACCGCCCCGCTGCCGGCGAGTGCGGAACATATTCATCATTCTCACCCAACCAGCGGTCTCGCCGCGCTCAGCCTTCCCGAGCACCAGCGCTGGCGCCGCCATTTGAATAGCGGCCAGGGTTATCAGGCCTGCGGCTGGATCTTCGACGCGGAAACGGTCTTTGACACCATCGGCCTGCTCGAATGGGCCCGGCTGGCGCCCGTGGCGCGCGTGAAAGGAGTGATGCGCATTGCAGAAGGGAGCGTGCGGATCAACCGCCAGGGCGAGGATCTGCATATCGAGACCCTCAGCGTTGCTCCGCCCGATAGCCGGATCGAGCTTATCTCCGCCAATGAAGCCGACTGGAACGCACTGCAGTCCTCACTGTTGAGGCTTCGTTTAAGTTAAGGCGGCTAAGGTTGCCGCCGACTGTCACAAAATCGCAATGGCTATGATGAAAAACCGAATTCCTTTAATTCTGCTACTTAACATCGCGGGTGTGGCGCTATTTTGCTCCTGGTATCTGCCAGCCAACCATGGCGCGTGGTTGCCGGTCGACTCCGCGATCTTCCATTTCTTTAACCATGGCGTCAGCGTCAGTCATGCTTATGCCTGGCTGTTGGCGATCATCAACAATCGCGCCTTCGACGCCTGTTCGCTGCTGGCGATGGGCTGCCTGATGCTCAGCTACTGGCTTAAAGCACCGGCGGCCGGACGTCGTCAGATCGCTATCATGGGCCTGGTGATGCTGCTGGCGGCAGTGATCATCAACCAACTGGCGCAGCATCTGATGCCGGTTCAACGCGCCAGCCCGTCGCTCTTTTTCGACGATATCACTCGCGTCAGCGATGTGGTTAACTTCCCTACCAAGGATGCCTCGAAAGACAGCTTCCCGGGCGACCATGGGATGATGCTGCTGATCTTCGCGAGCTTTATGTGGCGCTATTTCGGCTGCCGTGCGCTGGCCGTGGCGCTGGTGATAGTGGTGGTCTTTGCGTTCCCACGCGTCATGATTGGCGCCCACTGGTTCAGCGATATTGCCGTCGGCTCCCTGAGCGCCGTTCTGATTGGCGTACCGTGGGTGTTAATGACGCCGCTGAGCGATAAATTGATCGCCTTCTTCGATCGCTACTTGCCCGGCGGAGTATCGGCGAAATAATGTCTCCGGCGCTGGCTGGTCGCATTACCTATAAGGGGACCTTTTGGGTCCCTTTTTTCATTTGTTCTTTTTTTAAACATAACGTTCATCTTCTTGTCACATTATTCCCCTGACAAATGAAGGAATTGTCTGTTTTTTACCCGTTATTGACGCTATTTTGTCCTTTCCCGATGATTCACTTTTTGTCACCAAAATACTTATAAGAAATCGCGCAAAACCGCTCGCCATGCGGCGTTTGATAGGGTAATCTCGTTCTCGTTTTGCCTTTTCCGCAACATTAATTCAGAGCATGAATAAATTTGTGCGTGACTGCACAAATTTAACCTTAAGGAATTGTCTCATTGCGGATGGGTATTTAGGCTCTAACACGTTTGGCATTTTTTATAACGACATTGTCGTTAAGGACAACAAGGGAAAATAAACAGCATGGTCAAATCTCAGCCGATTTTGAGATACATCTTGCGGGTAGCCCCCGCGATTGCAGTAGCGGTTCTGCTTTCCGCGTGTAGTTCAACAAGTACCGCCAGGAATATGCATTCTGAGACGCATGCTGTGGGTAGTGGCGATTTATCATCACTGCAAGCCTCTCAGGATGAATTTGAAACAATGGTCCGTAACCTTGACGTGAAGTCCCGTTTAATGGATCAGTATGCCAGCTGGAAAGGCGTGCGTTACCGCCTCGGCGGCAGCACTCGCAAAGGCATTGACTGCTCAGCATTTGTGCAGCGCACCTTCCGCGAACAATTTGGTCTGGAACTGCCACGTTCAACGTCTGAACAGCAGGAAACCGGAAAATCGATTTCCCGTACCCAGCTGCGGACTGGCGATCTGGTTCTGTTCCGTGCCGGCTCTACTGGCCGCCATGTCGGGATCTACCTCGGCAACAACCAGTTCGTTCACGCCTCCACCAGCAGCGGAGTGACCATCTCCAGCATGGATGAGCCGTACTGGAAAAAGCGTTATAACGAAGCGCGTCGAGTTCTGAGCCGCTCGTAAACTGTCCTCTACCGCCGCCGGTTATCCCTTGGCTGGAAGCGGGATAAAAAAACACTGCCCCGGCAGTGTTTTTTTTTGCCACCGGATTCTCAACGACGCAAAATAAGCTATGCCTTTTAAGTGGGAAAGAAAAAAACGACGACTTCCACCCCGTTGATGCGCTTCAATAACACGGAAAAAATCTGGCTATGCTGACTCGCTACTTTTCGCCCCAGCGTAACACCTGGTTAATCAGCCTGTGCGTGGGGATTATCGTCGCGTTATTGGCCGGTAGCATTCAATTTATGGTGATTTACCATAACCGGGCAGAGCGTTTCGACGTCATTATCAATAACGTCAACTCCTATCTGAAAAGCTACTTTCACAATCTGCGCCAGACCATTGACGGCCTGCAGCCGCTGGTGGACCAACCCTGTGAAAATATCGACTCCGGACTCACCTCCCATGCCGCGTTCAGTCCTAACGTTCGCGCTTTTCTGCTGGTAAAAAATGGCGTCGTCTTTTGCTCCTCCGCGACCGGGACGATGAATACCCCCCTCAGCCAGCTCATCCCGACTATCGATATCCGCAAGCCCGTTGATATGGCGATTTTGCCGGGCACCCCGATGATGCCGAAGAGTGCAGCCCTGGCGCTGTGGGTAAGCAAACCCGATGATGCAAACAGTGGCATCTTCGTGTCGATTAACGCTAATCTCACGCCGTATATACTCTATTCCGCACGGCAAAACGATTTCAGCGGTATTGCGCTAGCGATTGGCCACACCGCCATCTCCACCTTCAGTAACCGGCTGGTGGACCCGCAAGCCCTGCACAACACTCCGATCCGCCAGGTACAGATCGACGGTTTACCGCTCAAGGTCTACCTGTATGCCAACAGCTGGCTGGCGGAAAATACCCAGTTTGCCCTGTTGCTCGGGGTGGTCTGCGGCCTGCTGGCGGGACTGCTCTGCTATTACGTGCTAACGATCAAATCGGATCCGCGCAAATCCATTCTGCTGGGGATCAAAAATAACCAGTTCTACATTGTCTATCAGCCGGTGGTCAATGCGCAGACTCTACAGATCAGCGGCGTAGAGGTACTGATGCGCTGGCGTCATCCGGTGGTGGGTGAAATCCCGCCCGATGTTTTCATTAATCTGGCGGAAACCCAACAGATGATCGTGCCGCTCACCCACCACCTGCTGGCGCTGATCGCCGGCGACGGGCCGGTCCTCAAGCGAATTCTCCCCCGCGGCGTCAAGCTGGGACTCAATATTTCCCCTGCCCATCTGCAGGCCGATAGCTTCCGCGACGATATGCTGCGCTTCGCCGCTGCACTGCCCGCCGATCATTTTCACGTGGTGCTGGAGGTGACGGAGCGGGCCATGATTGATAAAGAAAAATCGATTCCTAACTTTGCCTGGCTTCACCGACAGGGTTTTGAAATCGCGATTGATGATTTTGGCACCGGGCATAGCGCGCTGATCTATCTCGAACGCTACAACTTCGATTACCTGAAAATCGATCGCGGCTTTGTACAGGCGATTGGCACCGAAACCGTTACCTCCCCGGTGCTTGACGCCGTGTTAACCCTCAGCCGCCGGCTGAAGTTAATGACCGTCGCCGAAGGGGTGGAGACCCAGGAACAGGCAGAGTGGCTCCGCGCTCAGGGGGTCAATTTCCTGCAGGGATACTGGATCAGTCGTCCGCTATCGCTGGCGGCGCTGGCGGCCGCGCACGATGAACCCGCGAACTATTTCACAACGCGCTAAGTCTCACTTATGATGCGGGAACAGAGGTCGGCCATGGGGGCTGGCCATGACAGGATATTCTGCCGCCTATGTATGCGCGCCTCTTTCTGATTCTGCTTGCTGTATTGAGCCTGAGCGCTAAAGCGCAAACCATTCAGGAAAGCGTCGCCTTCGCGATTATTGGTGAACCCAAATACGCCGCTGGTTTCAGCCATTTTGATTATGTCGATCCCCGGGCGCCAAAAGGCGGCACCCTCACCCTGGCGGCGATCGGCACCTTTGACAACTTCAACCGTTATGCGCTGCGCGGTAATCCTGCCGTACGCACGGAGGCGCTCTACGATACTCTGTTCACCACCTCGGATGATGAACCAGGCAGCTACTATCCGCTGATAGCCGAGCGGGCGCGCTACGCCGGAGATTATTCATGGATGGAGATCGCCCTCAACCCGCGCGCCCGTTTTCATGACGGCACGCCGATCACCGCCCGCGATGTCGCTTTTACCTTCAATAAGTTTATGACTGAAGGGGTGCCGCAGTTCCGCCTGTTTTATAAAGGCACTACCGTCAAAGCCATCGCGCCGTTGACCGTGCGTATTGACCTCGGCCAGCCCGGTAAGGAGAACATGCTGAGCCTGTTGACCCTGCCGGTGATGCCGGAGGCGTTCTGGCGCGATCACAAACTCAGCGACCCGTTGTCAAAACCGCCGCTGGCCAGCGGACCCTACCGCATCAGCGCCTGGCGAATGGGGCAATACATTACCTATTCCCGCGTCGCCGACTACTGGGCGGCCGACCTGCCGGTCAACCGCGGACGCTGGAACTTCGATACGCTGCGCTATGACTATTATCTTGACGATAACGTCGCTTTTGAAGCCTTTAAAGCCGGGGCCGTCGACCGCCGGGAAGAGACCGTCGCCAAGAACTGGGCCACCCGCTATGTTGGTCGCAACTTCAGCCGCGGCTACATCATTAAAGATGAGCATGCCAACACCTCAGCACAGGATACCCAGTGGCTGGCGTTCAATATTCAGCGCCCGGTTTTTGCCGATCGCCGGGTGCGGCAGGCCATAACTCTGGCGTTTGATTTTGAATGGATGAACAAAGCGCTGTTTTACAGCGCCTATCAGCGCGCCAACAGCTATTTCCAGAATACCGACTATGCCGCCCGCGGCCTGCCCGACGCGGCCGAACTGGCGCTGCTAACGCCGATGAAAAATGAACTCCCGCCCGAGCTTTTCAGCCAGGTTTACCAGCCACCGGTCTCCCGGGGCGATGGCTTCGACCGCGATAACTTACTTAAAGCCGACGCCCTGCTCAATGCCGCAGGCTGGACGGTGAAGAACCAGCGCCGGGTTAACGCCAGCGGCAAGCCGCTGCGCTTTGAACTGCTGATGCCGGCCGGGGGCAATGACCGCTGGGTGCTGCCGTTTCAGCACAACCTGCAGCGTCTGGGGATCGTTATGGATATCCGCCAGGTCGATAACTCGCAGTACAGCAACCGCCGCCGCAGCCGCGATTACGACATGATGCCGAGCCTGTGGCGCGCCATGCCCTGGCCTGGCACCGACCTGCAAATCTCCTGGGCATCCGACTACATTCATTCCAGCTACAACGCCCCCGGCGTGCAAAGCCCGGTGGTGGATAAACTGATAGCGCAGATCCTGCAGTGGCAGGGTAATAAGGAGAAGTTGCTCCCCCTGGGACGGGCGCTCGACCGTGTGCTCACCTGGAATAACTACATGTTGCCGATGTGGTATATGGCACAGGACCGCACCGCATGGTGGAATAAATTCTCTTTTCCCGCGACCCGTCCTGTTTATTCATCCGGCCTCGATACCTGGTGGTATGACGCGAAAAAAGCGGCCACCCTTCCCGCGGACAGACGCTAAGGATAAATCATGGGCAGCTACCTGATCCGCCGTTTACTGTTAGTGATCCCCACTCTGTGGGCCATCATCACCATTAATTTTTTTATTGTTCAGATCGCGCCGGGCGGCCCGGTCGATCAGGCCATTGCCGCCATAGAGTTTGGTCAGCATGGCGGGATGCCGGGTGCCGGGGACGGCGGAATGGGCGCCAGCCATGCCCGCACTGGCGCAGGCAATATCAGCGAGGGGCACTATCGCGGCGGGCGCGGCCTCGATCCGGAAGTCATCGCCGAAATCACCCACCGCTACGGTTTCGATAAGCCGCTACATGAGCGCTACCTGAAGATGCTGGGCGATTACCTGCGCTTCGATTTTGGCGACAGCCTGTTTCGTAGCGCCTCAGTGCTGCAACTGATCAAAGACAGCCTGCCGGTCTCGGTGAGCCTCGGGCTGTGGAGCACGCTGATTATCTATCTGGTCTCCATTCCGCTGGGCATCCGCAAAGCCGTGAGTAACGGCAGCCGCTTTGACATCTGGAGCAGTACGCTGATTATTATTGGCTATGCGATCCCCGCTTTTCTGTTCGCTATCCTGCTGATCGTGATTTTTGCCGGCGGCAGCTATTTCGACCTCTTCCCGCTGCGCGGTCTGGTCTCACCGAACTTCGACACCCTTCCCTGGTATCAGAAAATCCTCGACTACCTGTGGCACATCACCCTGCCGGTGCTGGCGACGGTGATCGGCGGCTTTGCCGCCCTGACCATGCTGACCAAAAACAGCTTCCTCGACGAGATCCGCAAACAGTATGTGGTCACCGCCCGCGCCAAAGGCGTCGGTGAGAAACAGATCCTCTGGGGACATGTGTTCCGCAACGCCATGCTGCTGGTGATCGCCGGCTTCCCGGCCACTTTTATCAGCATGTTTTTTACCGGTTCGCTGCTGATCGAAGTGATGTTCTCGTTGAATGGCCTGGGGCTGTTGGGCTATGAAGCGACGGTTTCCCGCGACTATCCGGTGATGTTCGGCACGCTCTATATTTTCACCCTGATTGGCCTGCTGCTGAATATCGTCAGCGATATCAGCTATACGCTGGTCGACCCGCGCATTGATTTTGAGGGCCGCTAATGTCTTTTTTCAGTCCCGTTAATCAGGCCCGCTGGGCGCGCTTTCGCCACAACCGCCGCGGCTACTGGTCGCTATGGCTGTTTTTACTTCTCTTCGCCTGCAGCCTCGGCGCCAATCTGCTGGCCAACGATCGCCCGCTGCTGGTGCAGTATCAGGGCCAGCTGTACGTTCCGGTGTTAAAAAACTACACCGAGCAAACGTTCGGTGGTGAGTTTGCCACCGCCGCTGACTATCAGGATCCGTGGCTGAGGCACCAGCTGGCGACTCACGGCTGGGCGTTATGGCCGCCGGTGCGCTTCGGCGCAACGACGATTAATTTTGCCAGCACAGTCCCCTTTCCATCACCCCCCTCGGCCAGCAACTGGCTTGGCACCGACGCCAACGGCGGCGATGTGCTGGCGCGGATCCTCTATGGTACGCGGATCTCAGTGCTCTTCGGCCTGCTGCTGACCCTGTTCTCCAGTGTGCTCGGGGTGCTGGCCGGGGCGATACAGGGTTACTACGGCGGTAAAATCGATCTCTGGGGGCAGCGCTTTATCGAGGTCTGGTCCGGTATGCCCACCCTGTTTCTGATCATCCTGCTCTCGAGTGTCGTGCAGCCTGGCTTCTGGTGGCTGCTGGCGATCACTGTCATTTTTGGCTGGATGACGCTGGTGGGCGTGGTGCGCGCTGAATTTCTCCGTACCCGTAACTACGACTACATCCGGGCGGCGCAGGCGCTAGGGGTCAGCGACCGGCAAATTATCCTGCGGCATATGCTGCCCAACGCGATAGTGGCCACCCTCACCTTCCTGCCTTTTATTTTGTGCAGCTCCATTACCACGCTAACGTCGCTGGATTTTCTCGGCTTCGGCCTGCCGCTGGGCTCTCCGTCTCTCGGCGAGCTGCTGCTGCAGGGAAAAAACAATTTGCAGGCGCCGTGGCTGGGCATTGCCGCGTTTCTCTCCGTCGCCGTACTGCTGACGCTGTTGATTTTTATCGGTGAAGCGGTTCGCGACGCCTTTGACCCGAGTAAGGCGGTGTAATATGACCCACCCGCTGTTAGCTATCGACAATCTTTCAATTGCCTTTCGCCAGCAGGGCGAGACGCAGACCGTGGTGCACCATCTGTCGCTCGAGGTCGCGGTCGGCGAAACGCTGGCGCTGGTTGGCGAATCCGGCTCCGGAAAAAGCATCTCCGCCCTGTCGGTGCTGCGGCTGCTCCCCACGCCGCCGGCCAGCTACCCCAGCGGTGATATCCGCTTTCATGGCCAGTCGCTGCTGCATGCTGATGAGTCAACCCTGCGCGGCGTGCGCGGCAACCGGATCGCGATGATCTTTCAGGAGCCGATGGTGTCGCTCAATCCCCTGCATACCCTGGAAAAACAGCTCTACGAAGTGCTGTCTTTGCATCGGGGAATGCGCAAAGAGGCGGCGCGGGGAGAAATCCTCGACTGCCTGGAGCGCGTCGGGATCCGTCAGGCGCCGCGGCGGCTGGCGGACTATCCCCACCAGCTCTCCGGCGGCGAGCGCCAGCGGGTGATGATCGCCATGGCGCTGCTGACGCGCCCGGAGCTGCTGATCGCCGACGAGCCGACCACCGCCCTGGACGTGTCGGTGCAGGCGCAAATCCTGCAACTGCTGCGCGAGCTGAAGCAGGAGCTGAATATGGGGTTGCTGTTTATCACCCATAACCTGAGCATTGTCCGCCAGCTGGCTGACCGGGTAGCGGTGATGCAGAATGGCCGCTGTGTGGAGCAAAATGAGTGTCGGGCGCTGTTCAGCGCGCCGGCCCATCCCTACACTCAGCGCCTGCTGGATAGCGAGCCGGACGGTGAGCCGGTGCCGCTGGTCCCCGATGCCCCGGTGCTGCTGCAGGCGGACGATTTAAACGTGGCGTTCGCCATTCGTAAAGGGATCCTGCGCCGGGTGGTCGATCAGCATCGGGTGGTCAACGGTCTCCATTTTCAACTGCGCGCCGGCGAGACCTTGGGCCTGGTGGGGGAATCGGGATCGGGGAAAAGCACGACCGGCCTGGCGCTGCTGCGTCTGATCCCATCCGCTGGTGAGATAACCTTTGCCGGTCAGCCCATTCAGGGACGTAACCGCCGCCAGCTGCTGCCCCTGCGCCGGCAAATGCAGGTGGTGTTTCAGGATCCGAACTCGTCGCTCAACCCACGACTGACGGCACTACAGATCATTGAGGAAGGATTGCGCGTCCATCAGCCGACGCTGACGGCAGCCGAACGCGAACAGGCGGTGATCCTCGCCATGCAGGAGGTTGGGCTCGACCCGGCCAGCCGCCAGCGCTACCCGGCTGCCTTCTCCGGTGGCCAGCGCCAGCGTATCGCCATCGCCAGAGCGTTGATCGTCAAGCCGCAGCTGATCGTCCTCGACGAGCCGACCTCATCACTGGATAAAACCGTTCAGGCGCAGATCCTGCACCTGCTGAAAGCGTTACAGCAAAAGCATCAGCTGGCCTATATTTTTATCAGTCATGATTTACGCGTAGTGCGGGCGCTGTGTCATCAGGTGATGGTGCTGCGTCAGGGAGAGGTGGTGGAACAGGGCGAGTGCCAGTCCGTCTTCAGCGCACCCCGGCACGAATATACCCGCCAGCTGCTGGCGCTGAGCTGACGGTCAGAAGGGGTTGTTGCCGGAGAAGGGCTCGGCGATGGCCACGCCAAAATTTTTCAGACGACAGGTGGCGGCGAATTCATCCTGCATGTTAACGAACAGGCAGGGTTCGCCTTCGCACTCAAGGACTGAACAGTCGACTTCGATGTCGCTTAACGCCTGGCTGAGCTTATGCATAACCGGCCAGGCTTTCTCACCGTCCGGACTCAGCAACTTCAGGGCAACGAGACTGTTCTCGTTCTGCGCGCCGTTTTGCGGAATCGGTTCAACTCTGGAACCCGCAAAACCGGCCAGCCAGCGATAGCTCTGCGGCAGACGGTGTACGATAGAGAGTTGTTGTGTATTCACGTGGTTTCCCCGGAAGCAAAAGGCTTCACAATAAATTTACATCAATATTAACACACTGTTGACAAATAGTCCTGCCTTGACGCAGAAAACGTTTACAGCCGCAACGGGCCAGGGTTAAGCACTTATTATCCAGCGCTTTATTTTTTAACCCAGCATGCCGATTGGCGCTATATGTACCCGTTTCTGTGATCCAAAACAACTTTTTTATCGCAACAATGCGACTTTTTACACTAATTGATTTTACATAAAAGAAACAAATCGCAGAACCCTGAAGCCGATTCCGGTTGACATGCATCAAGAAAGGGGCGATTTCGCCCCTGAAAATGTGACCTAGCGTGCGATTTTTCGCCGACGGGAAGCGTAAAGCGAGAAGAAAATAGAACAGGTTGCGCAGAAGGCAATAGAGATCAGCATTGGCCAGGCGGTGGTAAACGTCGCCATCGACAGCAGCGCACCAATGATCGCCCCGATACCAAAACGAAACGTTCCGGCCAGTGACGAAGCGGTGCCGGCCATATGCGGAAACTCATCGAGGATCACCGCCATGGCGTTAGACGACACCATCGATACGCAGCCGACAAAGGCCGCCACGCCGATCACCAGCGACCAGAAGCCGACGTCCAGCAGCGCGCAAACCACCATCCATACCGCCATGGCAAACTGGATCCACAGCCCGGCCCGGAACATGCGCAACGCCCCCACCCGCCGCACAAACCGGCTGTTGAACATGGTCATCAGGAACAGGAAAACAATGTTCAGCGCAAAATAGTAGCCAAAGTGCTGAGGCGCGACGTGGTTAATATTGATATAGACGAAAGGCCCGGCGCTGAGGAAAGAGAACATGCCGGCGAAGCTAAAGCCGCTCGCCAGCATATAGCTCAGAACCCGCTTGTGACGGAACAGAGTGGCAAAGTTGCCCAGCGTGGTGCGCAGATGGAACGGCTGGCGCTTGTCCGCCGGCAGCGTTTCGCGGATAAACAAGCCGATCATCAGGGATGCCAGCAGGGCCACCAGCGCAAGGATCCAGAAGATAGCATGCCAGCTGAACCACACCAGCACCGCCCCGCCGACCATCGGCGCCATCAACGGCGCAATGGTCGTGACCAGCATGACAAAGGACATCATCCGCGAAAACTCATCTTTCGGATAAATATCGCGCATCAGGGCGTTTATCACCACGCTGGCCGCCGCGGCCGCCAGACCGTGGAAGAAGCGCATCGCTATCAGCATATCGATGGTCTGCGACAGCGCGCAGGCCATCGCCGCCGCGGCGAAGACCAGCGTCCCGCCGAGGATCACCGGCTTACGACCGAGGCTGTCTGCCATTGGGCCATACAGCAACTGACCCAGCGCAAAGCCCAGGATATAGGTGCTGAGGGTCATCTGCGCGCTGCCGTCCGGGACGTTATACTGCGCGGCGATCACCGGCAGCGCCGGCAGATACATATCGATCGACAGCGGCATCAGCATGGCCAGCAGGCCAAGAATAAACACAATTCCCAGAGAAGAATTCTGCTTGATCGTCACGTTTTACTCCGTGGCTGCGGGGCGCCAACGCTGGCGATTTCCGCTTCCGTCAGCGGACGATATTCACCCGGCGCCAGCGAATCATCCAGCTGGATATCGCCGATACGCTCCCGGTGCAGGCCAACCACGTGGTTGCCCACGGCGGCAAACATCCGTTTCACCTGATGATAGCGGCCTTCGCTGATGGTCAGACGCACTTCAGTCGGGGTGATCACTTCCAGTACCGCCGGTTTGGTGAGATCTTTTTCGTTATGCAGCTGGACGCCTTTGGCAAACAGCGCCGCAGTCCCTTCCGCCAGCGGGCTTTCCAGCGCTACCAGATAGGTTTTCTCACAGTGGTGGCGCGGTGAGGTAATGCGGTGCGACCACTGGCCGTCGTCGGTCATCAGCACCAGTCCGGTGGTATCGATATCCAGGCGCCCGGCGGCGTGCAGCTTGTGCGCCACCGGCTCGTCGAGGAAATAAAGGATAGTCGGATGATCCGGATCGTCGGTAGAACAGACGTACCCCTGCGGCTTGTTGAGCATAAAATAACGCGGGCCGTTCTGCTGGGTCAGCGTGTTCCCGTCATACTCCACCTCGTGCTCCGGCTGAAGCTTAAAGGAAGCATCTTTCACAATGTCGCCGTCCACGGTAACGCGGCTGCCGCGGATTTCACGCCCGGCAATAGCCCGGCTGACGCCAAGTTGCTGAGCGATAAACTTATCAAGTCGCATGAGATTTTTTTAGCCTGTAATAGTGCTGGAGCGGGCAATTCGCCCGAAAAAGAAGAATTTCACTGGCTAGTATAACGGGCTCTTAACACCACTCAAGGGAAAAGATTCATGGCATACTATTCGCGAGTTAATTAGCCCCGTGAATTCATGACTTTTACATTACGCCCCTACCAACAAGAAGCCGTCGATGCCACCCTCGCCTGGTTCCGTCGTCATACCGAGCCAGCGGCCATTGTTCTGCCCACCGGTGCCGGCAAAAGCCTGGTGATCGCCGAGCTTGCCCGGCTGGCCCGCGGACGCGTGCTGGTGCTGGCCCACGTCAAAGAGCTGGTGGCGCAGAACCATGCGAAATACTGCGCCCTTGGCCTCGAGGCTGATATCTTTGCCGCCGGTCTGCAACGTAAAGAGAGCCACGGCAAAGTGGTGTTCGGCAGCGTGCAGTCGGTGGCGCGCAATCTTGACCAGTTTCGCAGCGAATTTTCGCTGCTCATCGTCGATGAATGCCACCGTATCAGCGATGACGACGACAGCCAGTATCAGCAGATCATCGGCCACCTGCGGCAGGTCAATCCCCAGCTCCGGCTGCTCGGCCTGACGGCGACCCCATTCCGCCTCGGCAAGGGATGGATCTATCAGTTCCACTACCACGGGATGGTGCGCGGCGATGAAAAGGCCCTGTTCCGCGACTGCATCTATGAGCTACCGCTGCGCTATATGATTAAGCATGGCTACCTGACGCCGCCGGAACGCCTCGATATGCCGGTGGTGCAGTACGATTTCAGCCGCCTGCAGCCACAGAGCAACGGCCTGTTCAGCGAAGCCGACCTTAACCACGAGCTGAAAAAACAGCAGCGCATTACGCCGCATATCGTCAGCCAGATCGTAGAGTTTGCCGAAAACCGCAAAGGGGTGATGATCTTCGCCGCCACCGTAGAACACGCCCGGGAAGTGACCGGCCTGCTGCCAGCAGGCCAGGCGGCGCTGATCACCGGCGAAACGCCGGGGCCGGAGCGGGATCGGATCATCGAGGCGTTTAAAGCGCAGGCGTATCGCTATCTGGTGAACGTCGCGGTGCTGACCACCGGTTTCGATGCTCCGCACGTCGACCTGATTGCCATCCTCCGCCCCACCGAGTCGGTGAGCCTTTACCAACAAATCGTTGGCCGCGGCCTGCGCCTGGCGCCGGGGAAAACCGACTGCCTGATCCTCGACTACGCCGGCAACCCGCATGACCTGTACGCCCCGGAGGTGGGGACGCCGAAGGGCAAAAGCGACAACGTGCCGGTGCAGGTCTTCTGCCCGGCCTGCGGCTTCGCCAATACCTTCTGGGGCAAAACCACCGCCGACGGTACCTTGATTGAGCATTTTGGCCGCCGCTGTCAGGGCTGGTTCGAGGATGATGACGGCCACCGCGAACAGTGCGACTTCCGCTTTCGCTTCAAGAACTGCCCGCAGTGCAACGCGGAAAACGACATCGCCGCCCGCCGCTGCCGGGAGTGCGACACGATTTTGGTCGACCCGGACGATATGCTGAAGGCGGCGCTAAAGCTGAAGGATGCGCTGGTGCTGCGCTGCAGCGGCATGGTGCTACAGCACGGCGGTGACGAAAAAGGCCCGTGGCTGAAAATCACCTACTACGATGAAGACGGGGCGGACGTCAGTGAGCGCTTCCGTCTGCAGACGCCCGCCCAGCGCACCGCCTTTGAGCAGCTGTTTATCCGCCCGCATACCCGCACCCCGGGGGTGCCGCTGCGCTGGATAACGCCAGCGGATATCGTGGCCCAGCAGGCGCTGCTGCGCCATCCGGACTTTGTCGTCGCCCGGATGAAGGGGCAGTACTGGCAGGTGCGGGAAAAAGTATTCGATTATCAGGGGCGTTTTCGTCGCGCCAACGAGCTGCGTTAATCAGCCAAAAGCTGAGGTTTTGATTGCCCGGGTGTCGTTTGGCGGCTATAATGCCGCCCGCTTTTGCATTCGCAGAGCAGATAATCCGCCTGTTGCTGGGTCGCCTGTAGCAGGCTTTATATATAGAGAGACATCAATGTTTACTATCAACGCAGAAGTACGTAAAGAGCAGGGTAAGGGTGCGAGCCGCCGCCTGCGCGCAGCTAACAAGTTCCCGGCAATCATCTACGGTGGCGAAGCTGCTCCGGTTGCTATCGAACTGGACCACGACAAAGTATGGAACATGCAGGACAAAGCTGAGTTCTACGGCGAAGTTCTGACCCTGGTTGTTGATGGCAAAGAAGAGAAAGTTAAAGTTCAGGCTGTTCAGCGTCACGCGTTCAAGCCGAAACTGACCCACATCGACTTCGTTCGCGCGTAATCGCCGCTAACAAGTTGTATGGCAAACGCCCCGGAGTCTTTGGCTCCGGGGCGTTTTGTTATCTGCGCCGCCCACGACCTTAACCGGCGAGGAGCGTATCGGCATTTAGTGCCAGATGCTGCAACAGCATTATCGTTTTAGCATCCATGATCTCGCCATCGCGAATGGCCTGCAGCGCCCGCGCCAGCGGCCACTCCAGCACTTCAATGTCCTCACCTTCCGCCGCCAGCCCGCCGCCGTCACCCTGCCGGTCATCAGCCTGATATTCGGCGATAAAAAAGTAGAGTTTTTCGGTGACGGAGCCGGGACTCATAAAGACGGTGAAGACGGGCTCGACGCGCGTCACGCGAAAACCGGTCTCCTCTTCCGCTTCGGCAACGATCCGCGCTTCCGGCGAGGCGTTATCCAGCAGCCCGGCGGCCGCCTCAATGAGATATCCGTCGTGACCATGAGTAAACACCGGAAAACGGAACTGGCGGGTGAGGACCACCGTCCGCTTTTCCCGGTTGTAAAGTAAAATGACCGCGCCGTTGCCCCGGTCATAGGCCTCCCGGCTCTGTTCCTGCCAGCGACCGTCCCGTCGCAGCAGTTCGAAGGTGTATTTTTTCAGGGTGTACCAGTTGTCAGAGAGCAGCGTCTCGCGAACGTGGCGGACGTGCGGTGCGTGTGTTTGCATGTTATTTCCCCTTTAAGGTGACAGCAGGCACCATAACATGCATAATCGTGCAGAAACAAGATCACCCGAGAAGGAAAACCGATGCTCGCCAGTCAGAGAAAACAGCAGATCCTCCAGATCCTCGCCGAGGAAAAACAGGTGATGTCCGGAGAGTTAAGCCAGCGGTTTAACGTTTCCGAGGACTCCATTCGCCGCGATCTGCGCGAGCTGGCGGCGGAGGGAAAACTGCAGCGGGTCCACGGCGGGGCATTGCCGGTATCCGCCGCCATTGCGCCAATTGAAACGCGCAAAAACGTGCAGATTGCCTCCAAGCAGGCGGTGGCCCGCGCCGCCGCCGCCCTGATCCAGCCAGGACAGGTGGTGATTGTCGATGGCGGTACCACCACCGCAGCGCTGATCGGCTTTTTACCTGCCGATCTCAGCTGCACGGTGGTCACCCACAGCCCCGGCATTGCCGTGGCGCTGGTGGACCACCCGCGAATCGAGGTGATCCTGCTCGGGGGCAAAGTGTTTAAACATTCGGTTGTCGCCGTCGGCGCCGAGACGCTGGCGAGCATGGCGCGGATCAATGCCGATCTGTTCTTTATGGGGGTGACCGGCGTCCACCCGCGGGCGGGGTTCACCACCGGTGATTATGAAGAGGCGGGTATCAAACGTGCGCTGGCGGCCAGAGCCGCAGAAACCGTGGTGATGGCCTCCCGGGAGAAGCTCAACGCCGCGTCGGCCTTTGCCATCGGCGAGCTGAGCATCGCCAGTACGCTTATCGTCGATGGGGAACCTGACACCGCGCTGCGCCAGCAGCTGGTGCAGAGCGGCGTGGAGATTATCCCGGTTTAGCGGTAGCGTCGACGAAGTGCGGCGCTTAGTTGCCGCCGGACGTCCGGCGCTGCAGCTGGTCGCGCAGATTCGGCGGGGTACCCTTGATGGTCAGGGTATCGGTGGCGGGATCCCAGAATACGCGTTCACCTAACAGCATCGCGTCGAAGTTAATGGTCAATCCGCCGCCGCTGCCGGCAAACTTAGTCAGCTGACGTAAGGTGCTGCGATCCGCCGGGAAGCTCTCTTCCAGCTCATAGCCCTGCTCGGCGGTGAATTCCTGAAAACTTTTTTCGCTGACGCCGGCAAGCTCTTTGGACAGCGACTCCAGTTCAATCTCTTCCCCGGCCTGCAGCTGTTCGTTGCAGTACGCGTAGACCTGCTGACGTACATTTTGCCGCTCGGATTTATCAAGCTGCGCATCGGCGGCAAAATCGTCCACCGCCTGCAGCAGGCCACGGTTCTGCGCTTTGGCGTTGAGGCCTTCGCTGGCACCGAGGAAATCCATAAAGAAATCGGCCACTTTGCGCCCTACTCGCCCCTTGAGGAAGGTCAGGTAGCGGGTCGATTCCGGGTTGGTTTCCCACTCGGTGAGATCGATGCGCGCGACGATATCGGCATGGTTAATATCCAGATAATGGGTCGAGCGGATATCCAGCTCTTCGTTGACGCGCATACTGCTCAGGTTATTGAGCACCGCCACCAGCAGATATTCGACCGCCAGGTAACGATACTGGCAGAAGAGCACAATGCCCCCTTCAGCGAACGGGTATTTCGCCAGCTCATCGCGCAGGCGACCCGTGGCCGCGCGGCTGAACGCCAGAAACGCTTCTTCGCCCTGACGCTGCAGGCGCAGCGCCTGCGCCAGTTCGCTCTCTTCATTGAACAGGCCATAGGCTTTGCTTTTGGCGCTATAGACCCGGTGCAGTTCAGCCATCATCTCGACAACCGTGGCGTTCGGCTCCAGCAGTGACTCGCGCAGCACCAGCTCCAGATTTTGTTCATCACGTTTGATTAACTGATGCAGGGCAATCTGGTCGATATCCAGACTCATGTTAAACTCTCCTTTTAGACCGGGCGGTATTCAACCACCGCCGGGTTGCTGACGCAACTGGCGCGACCCATTTCGCCGTCATCAACGACGATCGGTACGCTTTTGCGCCGCGGCGAAAAAATGCGGAAAAAAAGCTGCTGCTACGGTAATATGTTGCCCTTTCACGAACAAACAGATTTTGAGTTTATGCCGCAAATTTCCCGCTATAGCGATCAACAGGTCGAACAGTTGCTCAGCGAGCTGACGAACGTCCTGGAATCACACAAAGCCCCGGTTGACCTTTCACTGATGGTGTTAGGCAATATGGTGACCAACCTGATCAACAGTAGCGTCGCGCCGGCGCAGCGTCAGGCCATCGCCCGTTCTTTCGCGCAGGCTTTGCAATCTTCGATTAACGACGATCCAGCGCATTAAGGATAACAGCAACAGTATATGGTGACTCTACGTCAGCCCTACCGAGAAAAAGTCTCCCAGATGGTTAGCTGGGGGCACTGGTTCGCCCTGTTCAACATGTTGTTGGCCATGGTGCTCGGCAGCCGCTACCTTTTTGTCGCCGACTGGCCGACGACGCTTGCCGGACGACTTTTTTCGTACGTCAGTCTCGTCGGGCATTTCAGCTTTCTGGTGTTTACCAGCTATGTGCTAATCCTCTTTCCGTTGACCTTTATCGTGGTCTCGCAGCGCCTGATGCGCTTCCTGTCGGTGATCCTTGCCACCGCCGGGATGACGCTGCTGCTGATAGACAGCGAGGTTTTTACCCGCTTCCATCTGCACTTAAACCCGGTCGTCTGGGAGCTGGTCATCAACCCTGACCAGAATGAGATGGCGCGCGACTGGCAGCTGATGTTTATCAGCGTCCCGGTCATCTTTTTGATTGAGATGCTCTTCGCCACCTGGAGCTGGCAAAAGCTGCGCAGCCTGACGCGCCGCCGCCATTACGCCCGCCCGGTCGCCTGGTTCTTCTTTTTGTCGTTCGTCAGCAGCCACCTGGTCTATATCTGGGCGGACGCCAATTTCTATCGCCCGATCACTATGCAGCGGGCGAATCTGCCGCTCTCCTATCCGATGACCGCCCGTCGTTTCCTTGAGAAACATGGCCTGCTCGACGCCCAGGATTATCAGCGTCGTCTGGTGGAGCAAGGGGCGCCGGAGGCGGTATCGGTCCAGTATCCGCTTAGCAACCTGCGCTACCGTGACCTCGGCGCGGGCTACAACGTGCTGCTGATCACCGTCGACAACCTGAACTACTCGCGGTTTGAAAAGACCATGCCGGCGCTGGCGGCATTTGCCAAAGAAAACGTTAACTTTACCCAGCATATGAGCTCGGGCAATACCGCCGACAGCGGCCTGTTTGGCTTGTTCTACGGTATTTCGCCTGGCTATATGGACGGTGTCCTCTCGGCGCGTATTCCCGCCGCGCTGATTACCGCCCTCAACCAGCAGGGCTACCAGCTGGGCCTCTTCTCCTCCGATGGGTTTAGCAGCCCGCTGTATCGCCAGGCGCTGCTCTCCGATTTCTCGCTGCCGAGCGCGAAGACCCAGAGCGACGAGCAGACGGCCAATCAGTGGATCGGCTGGCTGGACCGTTACGCGCAGGATGAGAATCGCTGGTTCTCGTGGATCTCGCTCAACGGCACCACCCTCGACGACACGCAGCAGCAGGGCTTTGTCCGCCGTTACAGCAAGGCGGCAGGTGACGTCGACGCCCAGATCGATCGTGTGCTGACCGCGCTGCGTGAAGCCGGCAAGCTCGATAATACGGTGGTGATCATCACCGGCGGCCACGGCAAGGCGCTGAATGCGAAAAGCGATCGCTTTGACTGGTCGCGCGAGCAGCTGCAGGTGCCGCTGGTGATTCACTGGCCGGGCACGCCGGCGCAGGAAATTGCCACCCTGACCGATAACAAAGATGTGATGACCACGCTGATGCAGCGTCTGCTTCACGTTTCGACGCCGGCCAATGAGTACTCGCAGGGTGAAGATCTGTTCAGCGCCGCGCGACGTCGGAACTGGGTCACCGCGGCCAACGGCGATACGCTGGCCATCACCACCCCGACCATTACCGTGGTCCTCAACCATAACGGCACCTACACCACCTGGAGCCGCGACGGTGAGAAAATCAAAGATCAGAAACCGCAGCTCAGCCTGTTGCTGCAGGTCCTGACCGATGAAAAACGCTTTATCGCTAACTGATTGATTAATTATGAATCAATCGCGCGCCCCCCGCTTGCATTCGCCTGGGGAACGGGTAATATTGTTCCCCACGCGTCGGCACGTAGCGCAGCCTGGTAGCGCACCGTCATGGGGTGTCGGGGGTCGGAGGTTCAAATCCTCTCGTGCCGACCAAAAACTCCACAGAAACCAGCCTTAATGGCTGGTTTTTTTATGCCTGTTTTTGACGTTTGCCGTCCCCCGCCCGCTGAGGTTCCCCCTTTCTGCGTCACATCGTTAATCGTTAAGAGTGCGACTATCCTGATGGTAAATTACGTCGTAGCATCTATTATTCGAATGTATGACTCATAAGCAGGAGCGGATAACATGAGAGTTAATGGACTTACAAAAGGATTTTTCATCCTTATCGTCTTTATTGTGACCCTGGCCTTTTTCGATGTTCTCTCACCCTATTATTCCGCCATCCTCTGGGCTGCAATCCTCGCGGTGATTTTTAATCCGGTCAAAAACAAGATCCGTACCCGCCTCGGCGAACGCAATGGCCTCGCGGCCCTGATGACCGTCGTCATTATCTGTCTTATCGTGTTTACACCACTGGCGATTATTCTGTCGTCACTGGCCTACGAGCTGAATCTGGTATACAGCAAACTGCAGCATAACGACACCCAGTTCCCGACGGTGGTCGCCAGCCTGTTCGCCCACCTCCCGGGCTGGGCCAGAAGCTTCCTGGCCGAGCATAACCTCGATAGCGCACAGCAGATCCAGCAGCACCTCTCCGATGCCGCTTTGAAAGGGGGTCAATACCTGGCGGGCAGCGCCTTTATGATTGGTAAAGGGACCTTTGGCTTCACCGTCAGCTTCGGCATTATGCTGTACCTGCTGTTTTTCCTGCTGAAGGATGGACCTTACCTGGTGCTGTTGATCCTTGAGTCTCTGCCGCTATCGAGCTATGTGAAGCAGCACCTGTTCGCAAAATTCGCCGCGGTGGCTCGCGCGACGGTGAAAGGCACCGTCGCCGTGGCGCTGGCGCAGGGGGCACTGGGCAGCTTTGCCTTTTGGGTTGCCGGTCTGGACGGCAGCATTCTCTGGGGGGCGCTGATGGCCTTCCTGTCGCTTATCCCGGCGGTAGGCTCGGCCATTATCTGGGTACCGGCGGCGATTTATCTCTTCGCCACCGGGCAGCTGTGGCAGGGGGCCTTTATCGTTGGCTTCTTTGTGATTGTGATTGGCCTGGTGGACAACATTCTGCGTCCGCTGCTGGTGGGCAAGGATACCAGGATGCCGGACTACCTGATCCTGATCGCCACTCTCGGCGGCATGGAAATCTACGGTATCAACGGTTTTGTGATCGGCCCGCTGATCGCCGCCTTGTTTATCGCCTGCTGGAACCTGCTGTCGGGACGGGAACACGCCGGCAACACGGATGAAATTGACGAAGAGTTTATTGAGGAAGCAAAAAATAGCCGTAATGAATAGCTTCCCTGGTCCGCCAGCGCTACCGCGGCGCCAGGTTTGGCCAGTACATAACACTATTCATTTTGAAAAAATTAGTAAATAAAACTTAACATTCAGCAAAGCAATGATAGGCTGTATCAGTCAGGAACGAAAATAAAGGATGATCAACCGTGAAAAAAATCACTACGCTAGCCGTTTCTCTGCTGACCGCCGCCTGCATGTCTGCCGGCGCTCTGGCCGCAGACCAGCCGCTGGAAAAAGTCGCGCCGTTCCCGAAAGCGGAAAAAGGCATGAAGCGTCAGGTTATTCAGTTGCCGCAGCAGCAGGATGAGTCGGCGCTCAAGGTTGAGCTGATGATCGGCCAGACGCTGGAAGTCGACTGCAACCATCATCGTCTCGGCGGGGAACTGGAAAGTAAAACCCTGGAAGGCTGGGGCTATGACTACTATGTCTTTGAGAAGCTGAGCGGCCCGGTCTCCACCATGATGGCCTGCCCGGACGGCAAAAAAGAGAAGAAATTTGTCACTGCCGGCCTCGGGGATGACGCCATGCTGCGCTACAACAGCAAACTGCCGATCGTGGTATACACGCCGACCAATGTCGATGTGAAATATCGCATCTGGCGCGCCGACGAGACTATCGGCAACGCCGTCGTCCGCTAAGGCAAACCATCAAACCGACAATAAAAAACGGCAGCCCGCAGGCTGCCGTTTTTGTCAGAGCGCGATATCCGCCATCGGCTTGCCGCCGCTCAGCGGCTTAAGCTCCACCTGCGGGGCCTCATCCATCGCCCCGGCTGGCTCATATTTCAGCTCCAGCACTTCACTGGTCCACGCCAGCGCTTTCTCGATCTCCACCGGGTTGCCATCAAGGCGGATACCGTAAGTCGGAATGATCGCCTTCAGCTTGGCCTGCCATTCCGGCGAGTTGACTTTGTCTTTGAACACTTTCTCCATCAGCTGCAGCATGATAGGCGCCGCGGTGGAGGCGCCAGGCGACGCGCCCAACAGCGCGGCGACAGTGCCTTCGTCATCGCTGACCACTTCCGTGCCCAGACGCAGTACCCCACCTTTCTTCGCATCGCGCTTGATGATCTGCACGCGCTGACCGGCCTGCCACAACCGCCAGTCTTCTTTCCGTGCTTCCGGATAGTATTCACATAGCGCGGCCAGACGATCTTTATCTTTCTGCATCACCTGACTAATCAGGTATTTCACCAGATCGAAGTTATCCAGGCCGACGTTGAGCATCGGCAGAATATTCGAGGTATTCGTCGAGGCCAGCAGGTCCCACAATGAACCGTTCTTCAGGAAGCGGGTCGAGAAGGTGGCGAATGGCCCGAACAGCACCACGCGTTTACCGTCGATAATACGGGTATCGATGTGCGGCACCGACATCGGTGGCGCCCCCACTTCGGCCTGGCCGTAAACCTTCGCCAGATGGTGGTTCACCACCTCCGGATTTTCACAAACCAGGAACTGGCCGCCGACCGGGAAGCCCGCATACTCTTTGGCCTGTGGAATGCCGGTCTCTTGCAGCAGCGTCAGCGCCGCGCCGCCGGCGCCGATAAAGATAAATTTCGCTTTAATGACTCGCTTTTGACGACGGTTGTCAGCATCCGCCAGAGTGACCGTCCAGCTCTTGTCGGCGTTACGCTTGAAGCGACGCACCACGGTGCCCAGCTGCAGGGAGAAATTATCATGCGTTTGCAGGCCGGCGATCAGCTGGCGGGTGATTTCGCCATAGTTGACGTCAGTCCCGACTTCAGTGCGAGTGGCAGCCACCTTTTGCAGCGGGTCGCGGCCTTCCATCACCAGCGGCGCCCAAGCTTTGATCTGCTGATGGTCTTCAGAATAGCGAATACCGCGGAACAACTCGCTCTGCTGTAGCGCCGCATAGCGCGCACGCAGGAAATTGACGTTATCTTCGCCCCACACAAAGCTCATGTGTGGCACGCTGTTAATAAAAGATTTTGGTTTGTTCAGGATGCCGCGTGTCACCTGATGCGCCCAGAACTGACGCGAGATGTGGAAGGCTTCGTTGATGTCGACCGCTTTGTCGATATTGATGCCGTTGGCGGTCTGCGGCGTATAGTTCAGCTCCATCAGCGCCGCGTGGCCGGTACCCGCATTGTTCCACCCGTTTGAGCTCTCTTCTGCCACGCTGGACATCTGCTCAACCATGGTAATAGACCAGTCTGGCTCAAGCTCCTGCAGCCAGGTTCCCAGTGTGGCGCTCATAATGCCGCCGCCAATCAACAATACATCCGTCTCTTGCTCATGGCGGGTGTCGGTCCGAGTGCTGTTGGGACCAACCGCCTGTGAGCGTGGTACGGCCATCTTTTTATTCATCGGATTTGAGCCTTACTTTACTCGCTGTTTTTATTTAGCGCAGGTGATACGATTCTCACCTCTCACGTTACCACCGAAGCTCAAAAATTTAAATATTGTTTAAATTTTAAGTTCTGTTTTGAGATCCGTTATAAAAATGTTTAATAAATGTATACACCAAATCACTTTTTGTACTGGTACCCTGGCGGATTCCGCGCTATCATCCCTGGTTTTGTGACAGACCGCACGGAAGCCGAACCTGCCACCGCGCCTCCTTTTTTATAAGCTGCGAACTTTTTTTATGCCCCCTATTTCTGAACCCGCCGCGTCCGGCAACCTGCGTCCGATCCTGCGTTCTCCGTCGCTACTGACGCGCGAAGTCCTGGCCGGGGTGCTCACTGCGCTCGCTTTAATCCCTGAAGTGATTTCGTTTTCGGTCATTGCTGGCGTAGACCCGCAGGTGAGCCTGATTGCTTCCGTTGTACTCTGCCTGGCGATGTCAGTCCTCGGCGGACGCCCGGCAATGGTCACCGCCGCCGCGGGCTCGGTGGCGCTGGTGATTGGCCCGATGGTGCATCAACACGGCGTGGGGTACATTTTACCGGCTGTCATTCTGGCGGGTATTATTCAAATTTTGTTTGGCCTGTGCGGCATGGCGCGCCTGATGCGCTTTATTCCCCCGGCGGTGATGACCGGGTTCGTCAATGCCCTCGGGATCCTGATTTTCTTCGCCCAGGTGCCGCATTTCTGGACTCGACAACCGTTAATCGTCGGTCTGTTTGTCCTGACCCTGCTTATCGTCCTGTGGGCGCCGCGCTTTATTAAGGCGATCCCGGCGCCGCTGATTGCCATCGTCGCCCTCACCCTCTATACCGCGACCACCGGCCAGCTGCTGCCGACCGTGGGTGATGAAGGTTCGATGAGCGGCGGCTTGCCGGGGTTTACCGCCCTGACCGTTCCCCTGAACCTGACCACGCTGCAGATTATCTGGCCGTGCGCCCTCAGCATCGCCTTTGTCGGTCTGATGGAGTCCCTGCTGACGGCTAAGCTGGTGGATGATCTCACCCACACCCCGTCGAACAAATCGCGGGAAAGCGCCGGGCTGGGTATCGCCAATATCCTTGCCGGTTGCTATGGCGGTATTGCTGGCTGCGCGATGATCGGCCAGACCATTGTTAACGTGGAAATGGGCCAGGCCCGCAGCCGCCTCTCAACGGTTATCGCCGGTCTGGTGCTGCTCCTGCTGGTGACGGCGCTCAGCCCGGTGATGGCAAAGATCCCGATGGCGGTGCTGGCAGGCGTAATGGTGATTGTGGCGGTGAAAACCTTTAGCTGGCACAGTATTCGCCCGAGCGAACTGGCGCGTAATCCGTGGCCGGAAACGCTGGTGATGCTGGTGACCGTCGCCGCGACGGTGGGAACCAGCAATCTGGCGATCGGCGTGCTGGCGGGGATTGTCGCCATGGCGCTCATCCCCCGCCGCCTGCGGGCGACAGCGCCGGCTACATCAGAAACAGCGTCGCCAGACCAAGGAAAATAAAGAAGCCGCCGGTGTCGGTAATGGCGGTGATCATTACGCTGGAGCCGACCGCCGGGTCGCGACCCAGCTTCACCATGACCATCGGAATGATCACGCCCATCATCGCCGCCATTAACAGGTTGAGCATCATGGCCAGCGTCATCACCCCGCCGAGCTGCGGATCGTCATACAGCCACCAGGTGATGGCGCCCATAATCCCGCCCCACACCAGGCCGTTAATCAGGGCGACCCCCATTTCACGCAGGATCAGGAAGGTAAAGCTGCCGGGCTGGATCTGCTGCAGCGCCATCGCCCGGACGATCATGGTGATCGTCTGATTGCCGGTATTGCCGCCGATGCCGGCAACGATCGGCATCAGCGAGGCCAGCGCCACTAACTGCGAGATGGTGTGTTCAAAGCCGTCGATGACCCTGGAAGCGATAAACGCCGTACACAGGTTGACCGCCAGCCACGCCCAGCGGGTTTTCACCGCTTTGCTGACCGGGGCGAAGACATCTTCTTCATCGCTCAGGCCGCCCATCCGGCGCAGATCGTTATCGGTCTCTTCATAGACCACATCGACGATCTCATCGATGGTCAGACGCCCAATCAGCTTGCCGTCAGCATCAATAACGGCGGCACTGAGTAAGTCATCACGTTCAAAGGTACGGGCCACCTTCTCCGCCTCTTCGTGCGGCTGAAAGGTGACCGGATCGCCCTCCATCACCTCCCCCACCCGCTTTTGCGCATCATTGAGCAGGATGGTCTGCAGCTCCAGCTCGCCGAGCAGCAGCTTATTGCGGGTAGTGACGAACAGCTTATCGGTGTTCTCCGGCATTTTCCCCAGCCGCCGCAGATAGCGCTGCACCGCCGCCAGGGTAGCCTCCGGCCGCACCGTAATCACCTCAAACTCCATGATCGACCCGACGCTGTTGTCGGCGTAGCGCATGATCTGGCGAATACGGGCGCGCTTCTCGGCTGGCAGGGTCGCCAGCAGCCGCCCGGTCAGGTTGCGCGGCAGATGCTGCAGCAGATAAACCTGTTCATCGATATCCAGCGGCTGCATGGCCTGCAGCAGCTCGTGGTCGCTCATTTTATCGATGAGATCGCCCCAGACATTTTCTGAGGCTTCCAGCAGCACCTCGCCGCGTTTATCGTCGGATACCAGGCACCACAGCGCGGTGCGGGCGTCATAGGGGAGCGCTTCCAGCGCATCGGCGAGATCCGGCGGCGGCAAATGCGAGACCAGGATCTCGACTTCCGCCAGGTCATCGGCCAGCGTCCCTTCATCGTAACGTTCGGCCAGCGTCAGTTTGCCCAGCAGCGCGGAGGTCACCGCTTTATCGGTGCTCAAGAGCCAAATCAGACGGGCGCGCTCTTCGTCACGCAAGCGGGCGCTTTTTTTATGCAAAACGGACATCGATCGGGCAATCCTTTTGAGAATAGTGAGCCGGCCTGCGGGCCGGAAGCCTTAAGCATAGCGCGAGGAGGGGGAAATAATAACCGTCAGCGATGTAGACGCTGAAAATTTCAGCGGCGCCCGGGCTTTTCCCCGGGCGCACGGCGAGTGTCAGGCCGTGCGGGCCACCGCATCGCGGGAGGCCTGTTCACGCTCTTCACCGGTGAGTTCGGCGAGCTGGCCGGCACGCATTTCCAGCAGACGATCGGCGTGCTGGAAGTAGTGATCGTCATGGCTGATGGCGAAGACGGTTTTCCCCATCTGCTTCATCAGCGGCAGCAGGACCTGATAGAACTCGCGGCGGAAATGCGGATCCTGATCCGCCGCCCATTCATCCAGCAGAATGATATCCCGGGACTCGGCCAGCGCCAGCAGGAGCGCCACACGCTTCTTCTGCCCTTTCGACAACCGCAGGTCGGCGATTTTTCCGTTCTCCAGCTGCAGCTTGTGAGTCATTTGCAAACGATCCAGCCATGTTGCCACCAGCGCCGAATCGGCCTCCTCGCCCTGCGGCCCGAGCAGGCGGTCGAACAGCCAGACGTCGGTAAACACCGCGGAGAACAGTTTGCGGTACTCCTCCGGTTTCTCCGCTGCCAGCGGCTGGCCATCCACGAGGATCTGTCCGGAAACCGGCTGATACAGGCCGGTCAGGAGCATCGCCAGCGTTGACTTACCGCTACCGTTGCCGCCAATCAGAAACACCAGTTCGCCGCGCTTTAGCGTCAGATTAAGCGGCCCTACGGCAAAGCGCTGGTCCGGATAATGGAAGGTGACATCGCGCAGCTCCAGCGTCTGCCAGTCAGGATGCGCCTGCGGCCGGGGAAAGTCGGCCTGGTAGGGGGCAAGCGAGAACTGGCGCAGCTTGTTAAATGCCACCTGAGCGCTGAGCAGGGTGGGCAGCGCACCGACAGCGGACAGCAGTGGCGTACGCAGAAACAACAGCGTCAGGGAATAGGTTGCCGCCACCGCGGTATCAGCCCAGCCGAGGCTGTTGGCCATCCAGAACACCAGCCCGATGGCGCCAAGCATCATAATATTCGACCAGTTAACCGCGCTGAGATGGAAGGTATCGGCGCGAACAATATGGTGCCGATACTCCCGGGCGTCCGGGAGGTAGAGCTGATTAAAGACATATTCCGCACGCTCGCGGTTGAGGGTCAGCTCTTTACGCCCCTCCAGCACCGTCTGATAGTCGTGATACAGTTTATCTTCCGTTTCGCGCAGGCTGGCCATATGTTTGTACACCCGCGACACCAGCACAAAACCGCCCCAGATGGTGAGCGCCATCCACAGGGCAGTCACCAGCATCATTTTACCTGACAGCCAGGCGAGGTAGGCCGCGGAGCCGAAGGTGAGAATGATCCCCTGCACCAGCTCCGGCAGGCGCACAAAGGCGATGGTGATATTGCGGATATCGCTGGTCAGCCCGGCAAGCAGCGACGCACTGCCGATCTTCTCTACTTGTTCAATCTGGGTATCGAGAATGCGTTTAACAAACTCACCGCGCAGACGATAGACAAAATGGTGGCCGAGGGTGGTCAGCGCCAGCTGCGAGCCCAGGGTCACCGCCATCAGCAGCCCCAGCAGACCAAGAAACTCCGGCAGGACCCGCAGCGACATATCGACAGTCGTGATCAGCCGCAGGTTAATGAAAGCGATTAAGCCGATACCCAACGCAGCGCTGAGCAGGCTGAGAGCAATAACGCCCAGAAACGGCCAGCGATACTGGCGCCAGACGAGAGAGAGAAGTTCCATAACAGGCTATCCGCAAAAGCAAAACAGCGAGCAGTTTAAACGGCTCGACGGTGACATCAAGAATAATTCTTATTTTAATCGCGGGAACGCCCCGCCAGACGAAAGGTAAGGTTGTAACGACAGTCGCCCGTTTCCGGATGATGCCCCGCTTTCAGCGGCTGAATACCATGATAAAACAGACGCGATGCCCCGCCCCAAACCACCACATCGCCATGCTCCAGCAGCAGCCGCTGCAGCGGGTCGCTTCGCTGCAGACCACCAAACTGAAAGACAGCGGGCAGACCTAACGAGACCGAGACGATCGGCGCCCGCAGATCCTGTTCGTCCTTATCCTGATGCAACGACAGTTTGGCGCCCGGCTGATAGTGGTTAATCAGACAGGCATCGGGGGAAAAGCCCGGATAGCCGCCGGCCGCGGCGGCCTCAAGCGCCAGTTCACGGAATACGGCAGGCATCGACGGCCAGGGATTGTCGGTTAGCGGATCGACGGGCGCGTACAGATAGCCGTGACGATCGGTGGTCCAGCCCAGAGGGCCGCAGTTGGTCACAGCGACCGACATGGTGTACCCGCCAGGCGTCACCATCTGGCGAAACGGCGACTGACGGGCGACGTCGGCAATCGCCTGCAGCAGCGCCGGGGCGCGCTCGCGGGCAAAGCACCGGAGCACCACCGCGCCGGGGGCCAGCGGCTCCTGCCACGGTGGGGTATCGCTAAACAGATCGAGCATTACTCCTCCTCATGTTGGGCCTCGCGCGCCAGTAGCTGCGCTTTTCGCTCTATTCCCCAACGATAACCTGACAGGGCGCCATCTTCACGCACCACCCGGTGACAGGGAACGATCACCGCCAGCGTATTCGCCGCGCAGGCGCCGGCCACCGCTCTTACCGCCCGCGGCTGCCCCATCTGTTCCGCTACCTGGCGGTAGCTGCGGGTCTCGCCCACCGGGATCTGTCGCAGCGCCTGCCAGACCTGCAGCTGAAATGCGGTGCCCTGCAGATCCAGCGGCAGCGATACCGGCCGTCGGCTGTCGTCAAGGTGGGCGAAAATCTCGGCCATCTGGCGGCGAAACTCAGGGTCACCTTCACGCAGCTCGGCATTAGGGAAGCGCCGGCGCAGGTCGTCGAGCAATACCGCATCGTTATCACCCGGCAGCACCGCACAGACGCCGCGTTCGCTGTGCGCCACCAGGCAGCGACCCAGCGTGCAGTCGCCCGTCGTCCAGGTCACCACGGTAGTGGCGCCGCCGCGGCGGAACTGGCTGGCGGTCATCCCTAATGCGGCATCGGCCTGGCGATAATAGCTACTGCTGTCGGGAAAACCAGCGGCCAGCGCGGCGCGGGTCACCGTACTTCCCTGCTCCAGCGCTTCCCGCAGACGCCGCGCCCGCCACGCCTGCTGCCAGCCTTTGGGGGTCATACCGGTGACGGATTTAAACAAACGGTGGAAATGAAACGGACTCACCGCCAGCTGGTGGGCCAGCGCCTCAAGGGTCAGGGGGGCGTCCTGCTCCAGTAACCGGCAGGCCTGCGCCACTTTGTCGACCCTTTGCTGCTGCGGATCGTCTTTATCCGGCTGGCAGCGTTTGCAGGGGCGGAACCCCGCCGCCACGGCGGAGGCAACGTCGGCAAAAAAGCGCACGTTTTCCCGCCGCGCGCGCCGCGAGCGACAGGAAGGGCGGCAGCAGATGCCGGTAGTCAGTACCGCAAAGACAAACTGACCGTCGGCCCGGGTATCACGTTCGCAGACCGCCTGCCAGCGGCGGTCATCGGTATCGATAACTATCGGTTTCATGACGGGTCTCCAGCTGTAAGTGTATCCTCAGTCTGCGGCGAAGCCCGCGGCAAAAAAACCGCAATCTTGCTTTTTAATTTTTCTCGCCGACGAGGAAAGTGCGGAACTGCGGCGACATCCAGGTTTTAAACCCCTCACCCTCTTTAACGATCATATAGACCGCCAGCCCCTGCTCGCGCACCACCTGCTGCGCTTTTTCCGGCCCCAGCACCATCAGTCCGGTATCCCAACCATCCGCCTCCAGCGCCGTTGGCGCAATGACGGTGACAGAGACCAGTTTATGGGTTATCGGCTGCCCGGTCTGCGGATCGATAACGTGGGAGATGCGTTTGCCATCGAGTTCATAATAGTTGCGATAGCTGCCGGAGGTGCTGATGCCGTGGCCATTGATGTCGACAATCGCCTGGACGGCGTTTTCCCGATCGGTCGGCTTCTGGATTGCCACCCGCCAGGGCTTGCCTTCGCCGTTCATCCCGCGGCTGACCAGCGCCCCGCCCACCGACACCAGATAGCGGGAGATCCCCTCCTGCTCCATCAATCGCGCAAGGTGATCGGCGGCATAGCCTTCCCCCACGGTGGAGAGATCGACAAACAGATCGGGAATATCTTTTTGCAGGAACTGCCTGCCGCTCTGATTGATAACCTGCAGATGCTGCAGGCCGGTGCGTGCTTTCGCTGCGGCAATCGCCTGCGCGTCGGGGGTGGTGACCGGCTGCTTATCCGGGCCAAAGCCCCACAGATTGACCAGCGGCCCCACGGTGATATCCATCGCGCCGTGCGTTTTGGCGCCAATCCGCAGCGACAGGGTCACGATATCCGCCATCGCTTCGCTCACCGGCCAGGGACGGGTATCCGCCGCGTGGTTGAAACGCATCAGCGCCGAGTCGTTTTTCCAGGTCGACAGCAGGCGATCGTCGGCATCCAGCTGGGCCTGAACCCTGGTGCGCAATGCCTGGGCTTTTGCTTCATCGACGCCAATCACGCTGACCCGCCAGAAGGTGCCCATCGTTTTGCCATCCAGCACAGTGGCCGTCGAGGTCGGGGTTGCAGGGGGGGTAGCTGAATCGCAGCCAGAAAGCAAAACGCAGGCGCCCAGCAGCGCGGCGCGAAAGAAAGTCATATCCATTAATCGAGGCTCCTCTTACCAGGGCGACAAGAGTATACCAGCGAGGTTAAACCAGACATAAAAAAAGGCGCCAGAGGCGCCTTTTTGTTATGCAGCTTGCAACTTAGAACTGGTAAACCAGGCCCAGTGCAACCACGTCGTCGGTAGAGATACCAGCGCGACGAGTGAAGTCGTTTTCATCCAGCAGGTTGATTTTGTAGTCAACATAGGTGGACATGTTTTTGTTGAAGTAGTAGGTCGCGCCAACGTCAACATATTTCAGGAGGTCCTGGTCGCCGTAGCCTTCGATGTCCTTACCTTTAGACTGCAGGTACGCCACGGACGGACGCAGACCGAAGTCGAACTGGTACTGAGCAACCACTTCGAAGTTCTGTGCTTTGTTAGCAAAACCGCTAATAGAGTCAGACTCTCCGTTGCCGCTGAAACGAGTTGCGTTGTAGGTCTGGGTGTACTGAGTCGCCAGGTAAACGTTGTTGGCGTCGTATTTCAGACCACCGGTGTAGGTTTCAGCGTTGTCACCACGGCCTTTATCCAAACGGTTCTGATCGCCGTTACGTTTGGAATGAGAGTACGCGAAACCAGCGCTGATGCCATCATAAATGTCATAAGTCAGAGAGGTACCGAAGCCGTCGCCGTTCTGTTTCAGAGCGCCACGACCGTTGTTGGTCGGAGAAGTACCTTCACCGCTGACGCTGCCGTTTTTACCCTGATACTGCAGAGCAAAGTTCAGGCCGTCAACCAGACCGAAGAAGTCAGAGTTACGGTAGGTTGCCACGCCGTTAGCACGGGACTGCAGGAAGTTGTCAGAACCGTAGGTGTCGCCGCCGAATTCCGGCAGAACGTCGGTCCAGGACGTTACGTCGTAGACTACGCCGTAGTTACGACCGTAGTCGAAAGAGCCCGCGTCGCCAAATTTCAGACCGGCGAATGCCAGACGAGTCCATGCCTGATCGCTGGAGCTTTCAGTGTTGTTCGCCTGAACGTTGTATTCCCACTGGCCGTAACCGGTCAGCTGGTCGTTGATCTGGGTTTCGCCTTTCACGCCTACACGCATGTAGGTCTGGTCGCCGTCGACGCTCTTGTCGTCAGAGAAGTAGTGCAGACCGTCGATTTTACCGTACAGGTCTAATTTGTTGCCGTCTTTGTTATAAATTTCAGCCGCATTTGCTGCGCCTGCTACCAGCAGAGCCGGTACCAGGAGGGACAGTACTTTAACTTTCATGTTATTAACCCTCTGTTTGTTATATGCCTTTTATTATGCCACTGCTTACTGATTACCCTTCTAATCAGTCGGCTATTTCATTGTGCTGCAAAATGCAGAATAATCCAACAAGAATATGATACTAAAACTTCTAAGATGTTTCAATGTTCCCACAAGATGTTTCAATTTGTAAATTCAGCGGAACTTTTTTCACCCCAAAACGGTCAGGGAAATACGCATCAATAATCAAAAAAAATATTTAGGCGTTTATAATCAATTAGATAAAACTCGTTAATCGTATAGCACTGAATGGTAAAACAAAATCATCATTGGCGACTAAAATATGACTCGCTATCATCATTAACTTTATTTATTACCGTCATTCAGTTCTGAATGTCTGTTTACCCCTATTTCAACCGGATGCCTCGCATCCGGTTTTTTTTACCCTTCTTTACACAACTTTAATTTAACTGTGCTACAACAAATGATTCCCTAACGACTATTAATCAATCAATTAGTCTGTAAATCTCCCTTATTCCGCCAATGTCTTGTTATTTCGTGCGATTTCTCCCCCGCTTCGTTGCCAATATCGCCCTCCGTCAGCCTTCGCCGGACGATTTCATTTTCAGCGCGTCTCTAAGATAATTCCTGGATGACAAAACAGGGCTAACACCATTCTGTGGTGTAGATTTGCGTCATTAGCCTTTATACTGCATGGGCACTTACTGTGTTGCCAGTTACTCTGGCGCTACATCCTGTTTACAAACAATGATGAGTCGTTCAGTCACAAGATGACCCCGAAAAAATTCTCCCTGATCCCCGGCAACATCAGCCGCTTCTTTATTTTGATGGTTATTGTCCTGCTGGCGACGATGGGGGTGATGATTCAGAGCGCCGTCAATGCCTGGCTGAAAGAGAAAAGCTATCAGGTTGTTGATGTGACCCACGCCTTGCACCAGCGTATTGACGCCTGGCGCTACGCTACCTGGCAAATCTATGACAATATCGCCGCCACCTCTGCCAACGCCGCGAGCGGTGGCCTGCAGGAGACGCGGCTAAAGCAGGACGTTTACTACCTTGAGAAGCCCCGGCGTAAAACTGAAGCGTTGATCTTCGGCTCCCACGACAGCTCGACGCTCGAGATGACGCAGAAAATGTCCGATTATCTCGATATCTTGTGGGGCGCGGAGACCATCCCGTGGTCGATGTATTATCTTAACGGTCTGGACAATAGCCTGATTCTGGTCTCCACCCTGCCGTTAAAGGACCTCTCCTCAAGCGTGAAAGAGTCAACCATCGGTAGCGTCGTGGAGTCACGGCGCGCGGAGATGCTGCTGCAGGCCAATACGCTTGATGAGCGCGAAACCTTCTCGCCGTTGCGCCATCTCGCCTGGCAGAACGCGCACTACTTTACCCTTCGCACCACCTTCAACCAGCCCGGGCATCTGGCTACGGTGGTCGCTTTTGACCTGCCGATTAACGATCTTATCCCACCGGGCATGACGATAGACAGCTTCCGTATCGAGCCCGATCCGTCGCAAAATCTCGCGACGACGCCGGATAAAGAGAGCGCCGACCACATCGGGATCACCTTTAACGGCATGCAGGTCGAAATCGCCACCGACATCAGCACCACCGGTATGCAGTTGCTCTGGAGGGTACCGATGAGCACTATGCTGCTGGAATCGCTGCAAAATATTCTCCTGCCGCTGCTGCTCAACATTGGTCTGCTGGCGCTGGCGCTGTTTGGCTTTACCACCTTTCGCCACTATAAAGGACGCAGCCATTCGTCTGGCGCCGGGCTACCCTCCGCCGCCAACAGCGAACTGCGTTTGCTGCGCGCTATCAATGAAGAGATTGTTTCTTTGCTACCGCTGGGGCTGCTGGTCCACGATCAGGAAGCCAACCGCACGGTTATCAGCAACCCTATTGCCGATCATCTGCTTCCGCACCTGAATCTGCAGAACATTACCAACATGGCGGACCAGCACCAGGGGGTGATCCAGGCCACCGTCAACAATGAACAGTATGAAATCCGCCAGTACCGCAGTCAGGTGGCGCCGCGCACCCAAATTCTGATTATCCGCGACCAGGACCGCGAAGTGCTGGTTAATAAAAAGCTCAAGCAGGCCCAGCGCTTGTATGAGAAGAACCAGCAGGGCCGGGCGGCCTTTATGCAGCACATCGGCAGCGCCCTGAAGCAGCCCGCCCTGAGCCTGGCGGCAGAAGCGGCGGCGCTTAACAGCGCGGAGCACCGCACGCTGGCGCAGCATGCCGATGAGCTGGTCAAACTGGTCGACGACATTCAGCTCGCTAATTTGCTGGAAAGTGATGCCTGGAAAACCAGCCAGGCGCTGTTCTCCGTTCAGGAACTGATCGATGACGTTGTGCCGGAGGTACTGCCGGCGATGAAGCGCAAAGGTCTGCAGCTGCTAATTAATAATGCGCTCCCGGCCGGCGAGCAGCGCTACGGCGACCGTGAAGCGCTTCGGCGCACGCTGGTGCTGCTGATCCAGTATTCGGTCACCACCACGCCTATTGGCAAGATCACCCTCGACGTTTGCCAGGATGAATCGGCGGGCGATCGACTGATCTTCCGCATTCTGGACACCGGCAATGGCGTCTCGACCAACGAGATCGACAATATGCACTTCCCGTATCTCAACGAGACCCAGAGCGACCTGTACGGCAAAGCGAACGCCCTCACCTTCTGGCTGTGCGACCGCATGATGCGCAAGCTCGGCGGGCAACTGACGATTAAAACGCGAGAGTCGCTGGGAACCCGCTATACCCTGCATCTGAAAATGCCGGCCAGCGAAGAGGCGCCAGAGGCGGGCGAACATCTGCTGGATGACGTGATTGTCCTGCTGGATGTCACCTCCAGCGAAGTGCGGCGGATTGTTACCCGCCAGCTGGAAAGCTGGGGGGCGTCCTGCATCACGCCGGACGACCGGGCGACAAGTCAAGCATTTGATCTTTATTTAACGGATAATCCGTCTAATCTTACTGCTTCAGGCTTGCTTTTAAGCGATGATGAGGTCGGGATACGCAAGATCGGCCCGGGCCAATTGCGGGTCAACTTTAATATTAGCACGGCAATGCAGGAGGCTATCCTGCAGCTTATTGAGCAGCAGCTGGCTGAGGAAGCGGTTCAACCCGTCACCTCAGGAAACGAGAGTAACGCCGAACTCCATGCCAGCGGCTATTACGCACTGTTCGCCGATACGGTACCGGATGATGTTCAGAGATTGTATACTGAAATCGAAGCGGGTGATTTTGCTGCTCTGGCGCAAACCGCCCACCGCCTCAAAGGGGCATTTGCTATGCTTAATCTGATACCCGGCAAGCAGTTATGTGAAACGCTTGAGCATCTGATTCGCGAAAAGGATGCGCAAGGCATAGAAAAATATATCAGCGACATTGACACTTACGTCAAGAGCTTGCTGTAGAAGGTAGCCTTATACATGAACACTATGAACGTAATTATTGCCGATGACCATCCGATCGTACTGTTCGGTATTCGTAAGTCACTTGAGCAAATTGAGTGGGTGAACGTCGTTGGCGAGTTTGAAGACTCCACGGCCCTTATCAACAATCTACCGAAGCTGGACGCGCATGTGTTGATTACCGACCTGTCCATGCCCGGTGATAAATACGGCGATGGGATCACGCTTATCAAATACATTAAGCGCCACTTCCCGGACCTGTCGATCATTGTTCTGACCATGAACAACAACCCGGCGATCCTCAGCGCGGTGCTGGATCTGGACATCGAAGGGATCGTCCTCAAGCAAGGTGCGCCGACCGATCTGCCAAAAGCGCTGGCCGCATTGCAGAAAGGGAAGAAATTCACGCCGGAAAGCGTCTCCCGCCTGCTGGAAAAAATCAGCGCCAGCGGCTATGGCGACAAACGCCTGTCGCCAAAAGAGAGCGAAGTGCTGCGTCTGTTCGCCGAAGGCTTCCTGGTGACCGAGATCGCCAAAAAGCTCAACCGCAGCATCAAAACCATCAGTAGCCAGAAAAAATCGGCGATGATGAAACTGGGCGTCGAAAACGACATCGCCCTGCTGAACTACCTCTCTTCCGTCTCCCTGAGCACGACGGACAAAGAGTAATCCCTTGCTTTCTCCGTCTCGCGCCGGCGAGACGGAGTGCCTCTTTTATTCCCGCCCTTTACGCACGCGCGCCGCATACACCGTCAGCGTTTGCTTCAGCACATCCAGCGTAACCGGCTTGGACAGGCAGCTATCCATCCCCGACTCCAGACAGCGCTGCTTTTCTTCCGCCAGAGCATTAGCCGTTACGCCGATGACCGGCAGCGTCAACCCGAGCTGGCGAATGCGCTGCGTCAGGCGATACCCATCCATATTGGGCATGTTGACGTCGCTGAGCACGATATCAATATGCTGCTTGCTGAGAACATTGAGCGCATCGACCCCGTCATTCGCCGTCACGCACTGGTAACCAAGCGATCCCAGCTGATCCGCCAGCAGGCGGCGGTTGATCGGGTGATCGTCGACCACAAGGATCATCATGTCGTCGTTATTGCCAGCCTGGGCCTCCGGCGCCATCAGCGCCTGGCTGTTTTCCGCGCTGGCGAGCGCAACGTGGAAAATACGGCCCAGCAGCGGCAGCAGCTCATGCGGCGTCGTCACGCTGTGCAGCCACTCGCCGGCGGCTCGCTCCTGCGGGATACCGATATGACGACGGCAGAAAATGACCATCGCCCTTCCCTGCCAGCCGCTCAGCGCTTCATCGTCAGTCAGTAAAACATCGTCAGCGCTCGGCGTTTCCCCAGCATGGGGGCGTACCGTGAGACCGTGATGGCTCAGCAGCGACGTCACGAACATCGCCAGCGAGGTATTGTGGATCGCCAGCCAGCAGGTCTTGCCTGCAAAACCGTCTGCCGATACGGACGAGGTATTGCGCACGCCATACAGAGGAATACGGATGGTAAAGCGGCTGCCCATCCCCGGCTCCGTTTCCACGGCAATATCGCCATCCATCATGCTGATCAGCTTTTCACAGATCGCCAGGCCAAGGCCGGTCCCCTGGAAGTTTCGCTGAACGCCGGTCCCCACCTGGAAGAAGGGATCGAAGAGGCGCAACACCTCTTTCGCCGGGATCCCCTCGCCTGTATCGCGGACGCTAATCTGCAGATAATCCCCCGCGCACTGAACATGCAGGATAATGCAGCCGGTGTCGGTGAACTTGATCGCATTGCTCAGCAGGTTAGAAATCACCTGCTGCAGGCGCATCGGGTCGCCGGACATCTGCTCCGGCACATTTGGTTCGATGAAACAGTACAGTCCCAGCTGCTTGCGCACCACCAGCGGCAGATAGTTAGCGGAGATATGGTTCATGACCTCGCGTGGGGAAAACTCCCGCGGCTCGATCTTCAGCTGCTCGGACTCGATTTTTGAGAAGTCGAGGATATCGCTGATGATTTTCAGCAACAGGCTGGAGGAGTTGTTCATCGCCGTCACCAGACGATCAACGCCCTTCGGCAGGGCCTTCGTCTGCAGCAGATCGAGGTTACCGATGATGCCGTATAGCGGGGTACGCAGCTCGTGGCTGACGGTGGCCAGGAACATCGATTTCGACTGACTGGCCTGCTCTGCCGCCTGGGCCATCTCCTGCAGCGACTCCTCCATTTTCACGCGGGCGGACACGTCCACCAGCACGCAGATCGCCACGTTTTCATTGCGATAACGCGAATGGACAAAGCTAATCTGCAGGTTGGTATGGTTGCTGGTCAGCACATCGACAAAGTTAACCTGCTGGCCGCAGATGATCTGCGTCAGCCGCTGCCGGTCCTCGTGAGTCAGCATGTTCAGGTAGTTGTGCGCCAGCTCGTTACTGAGAATATTGGTGCCGTCGACGGTGCGCAGAATACAGATCCCCACCGGGGCCGAGGCCACGATTTTACGGTTGAACTGTTCATGCTCTTCCAGCCGCTGAGCGTCATTTTCCGCCGGGATAAAAATACGCCGCTCATACATCCGCGCCAGCGCGAACAGCAGCGCCCCGGTCAGAATATTGAGAATGATGGCGTTGATGATCAGCATGCGGATCCGCTCCAGCACCTGGTCTACCGAGACGGAATAGACAATGCTCAAGGAGGACGGCGCCAGGCTTTTTTTCAGCACCAGCTCGCGGAAGCCCGCGCTGTAGCCGAACCACATCCGCTCCTGCATCCACTTCGCTTCGCTCTGAATTTTGCCTTCCGCACCGGCCAGCGAAATCAGCGGTTGGCCATTATCGTCAAAGATCGTCACGCTCATCGGCAGACTGCCGGGCGTAAAGAAGCTATCCATGCGGATGGTCTGTTCAACGCCGAGCATCGCCTGCAGACGATTGGCCATATAGACCGGGGTCAGGGCATAAAAATACCCCACGCCGGGGCGAACGCCCTGGCTTATCCAGAACAGGTTATTACCGCGCTCATTTTGTGGCGCATGGCGATATTGCTCGATGCGCTGATGCAGGACTTTCAGCGCCTGATCGCGCTCAATCGGCACATCACGCAGGCCAAAGTTGGCCATACAGAGATTATCGCTACCGATGAGAAAGATGCGGTTCAGATCGTAGGCAGCGGTAAAATTGTCCCGCCAGTAGCGCATAAACCACGCCAGGGACTGCAATGAATTACGCCAGGTGGCGCTCATCGCGCTACAGTCAGAATCGGGGTACAGGGGATCAAAGTTAGGTACTGCAATATCGCTGCTTTGCCCGGCCGACGCAGACTCCCCCGCTGACAGCCGGTTGCCGGCGACATATTTCAGCTCTTTAATCACGTCCGCCGTACGCTGAATAAAGCGCTGGGCCTGATCGGCATTGAGATTAAGCTCCTGATGGATCTCGGCCTCCCGCTCATGCAGCGCATTGACAATATAGAACACAGAGACAAACGCAATCAGGAGCCACAGCAATACCGCCAGCGCTCTGAACAAATAACGTGAAACCTTCAGGGTTGTATGAAAAGAGGCAAGATATTTCAATGTGGCGATGCTCGGCCGTCAGGAACTCAACAGAATGGGGTTAAGGTAGCGGTAAACCGGCTTTGCCGCAATGTAAATGCAAAAAAGGGCCGGGAGAATACCCGGCCCTTTCAGAACATTTACCTGGGACGATTACTCTTCGTCATCCGCGACATCGTCATCGGTATCCGCTTCAGGCGCAATATCGTCATCGCCTTCCGCTACGCTACCGTCGATGGCATCCAGTTCTTCATCATCCACTGGCTCAGCGACGCGCTGCAGACCCACCACGTTTTCATCTTCCGCGGTACGGATGAGGATCACGCCCTGGGTGTTACGGCCCACAATGCTCACTTCGGAAACGCGGGTACGCACCAGCGTTCCGGCGTCGGTGATCATCATGATCTGATCGCAGTCATCCACCTGCACGGCGCCGACCACGGAGCCGTTACGCTCGGTGACTTTAATCGAGATAACGCCCTGGGTGGCACGCGATTTGGTCGGGTATTCTGCCGCCGCGGTACGTTTACCGTAACCGTTTTGCGTCACCGTCAGGATCGCACCTTCACCACGTGGAATAATCAGCGAAACGACGCTGTCGTTTTCCGCCAGCTTGATACCGCGCACGCCGGTGGCGGTACGGCCCATAGCGCGAACGGCGTCTTCTTTAAAGCGTACGACTTTACCGGCCGCGGAGAACAGCATCACTTCGTCCTGGCCAGAGGTCAGATCGACGCCGATCAGCTCATCGCCTTCGTTCAGGTTGACGGCGATAATGCCGGCAGAACGCGGACGGCTGAACTCGGTCAGCGCGGTTTTCTTCACGGTACCGCTGGCGGTCGCCATAAAGACGTTGACGCCCTCTTCATACTCGCGAACCGGCAGGATGGCGGTGATGCGTTCATCGGCTTCCAGCGGCAGCAGGTTGACGATAGGACGACCGCGCGCGCCGCGACTGGCTTCCGGCAGCTGATAGACCTTCATCCAGTACAGACGGCCGCGGCTCGAGAAGCAGAGGATGGTGTCGTGGGTGTTGGCCACCAGCAGGCGGTCGATAAAGTCTTCTTCTTTAATACGTGCCGCTGATTTGCCTTTACCGCCACGACGCTGTGCTTCGTAGTCGGTCAGCGGCTGATACTTCACATAGCCCTGATGCGACAGGGTGACCACCACGTCTTCCTGGTTGATCAGATCTTCGATGTTGATATCAGCGCTGTTGGCGGTGATTTCGGTACGACGTTCGTCGCCGAACTGGTCGCGGATCAGCTCCAGCTCTTCGCGAATCACTTCCATCAGACGGTCGGCGCTGCCGAGAATATGCAGCAGTTCCGCGATCTGCTCCAGCAGCTCTTTATATTCGTCGAGCAGTTTTTCGTGCTCGAGGCCGGTCAGTTTCTGCAGACGCAGATCCAGAATCGCCTGGGCCTGCTGCTCGGTCAGGTAGTATTTCCCGTCGCGCACGCCGAACTCTGGCTCCAGCCATTCCGGACGCGCGGCATCGTCACCGGCGCGTTCCAGCATCGCCGCGACGTTACCGAGATCCCACGCCTGGGCAACCAGCCCCGCTTTCGCTTCTGCCGGGGTCGGCGCGCGACGGATCAGTTCGATAATCGGGTCAATGTTGGCCAGCGCCACGGCCAGCGCTTCGAGGATATGCGCCCGGTCGCGCGCTTTGCGCAGTTCGAAAATCGTACGACGGGTTACCACTTCGCGGCGGTGACGTACAAACGCGGCGATGATGTCCTTCAGGTTCATGATCTTCGGCTGACCATGGTGCAGAGCAACCATGTTGATACCGAAAGAGACCTGCAGCTGGGTCTGGGAATAGAGGTTGTTGAGCACCACTTCCCCGACCGCATCGCGCTTCACTTCAATCACGATGCGCATCCCGTCTTTATCAGACTCGTCACGCAGCGCGCTGATACCTTCCACGCGTTTTTCTTTCACCAGCTCGGCGATTTTCTCAATCAGGCGCGCTTTGTTCACCTGATAGGGAATTTCGTGCACGATGATGGTTTCGCGGCCTGATTTCGCGTCCACTTCCACTTCCGCGCGCGCGCGAATATAGACTTTACCGCGACCGGTGCGGTAGGCCTCTTCAATGCCACGACGGCCATTGATAATGGCGGCGGTCGGGAAATCAGGGCCAGGAATATGCGCCATCAGCCCTTCAATGCTGATGTCTTCATCATCAACGTACGCCAGACAGCCGTTGATCACTTCCGTCAGGTTGTGCGGCGGTATGTTGGTGGCCATCCCGACGGCGATCCCGGAGGCGCCGTTTACCAGCAGGTTAGGAATTTTGGTCGGCATGACGTCCGGAATACGCTCCGTGCCGTCATAGTTGTCGACGAAATCGACCGTCTCTTTTTCAAGATCGGCCATCAGCTCATGAGCGATTTTCGCCAGACGAATTTCGGTATAACGCATCGCCGCGGCGGAGTCGCCGTCGATGGAACCAAAGTTACCCTGGCCGTCCACCAGCATGTAGCGCAGCGAGAACGGCTGCGCCATACGCACGATGGTGTCGTATACCGCGGAGTCGCCGTGCGGGTGGTATTTACCGATTACGTCACCAACGACACGGGCTGATTTTTTATAGGCTTTGTTCCAGTCATTGCCCAATACGTTCATGGCGTAAAGTACGCGACGGTGTACCGGCTTCAGGCCATCTCGGACATCCGGCAGCGCACGGCCAACAATGACCGACATCGCATAATCCAGATAAGAGTTCTTAAGCTCTTCCTCAATGTTGACCGGTGTAATTTCTCTCGCAAGGTCGCTCATCTAACCGCTATCCCTCTACTGTATCCCGGATTCAAAGGTCGCAAATTATAACACAGCCGCGCTAATAGAGGTAAAGCAATACGGTTTATTCATGGCGCGCTGCTGATATACTCGCAGGTCTGAACAGAAAAGGAGTAAAAGCGCCCATGAATACCGAAAAAACGTCGGTAGCCCCTAACGTCGATCATGCTGAAATCGCCAAATTCGAAGCCGTCGCCTCACGCTGGTGGGATCTGGAGGGCGAGTTCAAACCGCTCCACCGCATTAACCCGCTGCGGCTGGGCTATATCGCCGAACGCTCCGGCGGCTTGTTCGGTAAAAAAGCCCTCGATGTCGGCTGCGGCGGCGGTATCCTCGCCGAAAGTATGGCGCGCGAAGGCGCGACGGTCACCGGGCTGGACATGGGCGCCGAACCGCTGCAGGTGGCGAAGCTGCACGCGCTGGAGAGCGGTATTCAGGTGGACTATGTTCAGGAAACGGTTGAAGAACATGCCGCGAAGCATCCGCAGCAGTACGACGTCGTCACCTGCATGGAGATGCTGGAGCACGTCCCCGACCCGCAGTCGGTGGTGCATGCCTGCGCGCGGCTGGTCAAGCCCGGCGGCCAGGTCTTCTTCTCCACCATCAACCGCAACGGCAAGGCGTGGCTGATGGCGGTGGTGGGCGCGGAATACGTCATGAAGATGGTGCCCAAGGGCACCCACGATGTGAAGAAGTTTATCAAGCCGGCTGAACTGCTGGGCTGGGTAGATCAGACTACTCTGAAAGAGCAGCATATCATCGGTCTGCATTACAACCCGCTGACCAACACCTTCAAGTTAGCGCCGGGCGTTGATGTTAATTATATGTTGCATACCACCGCTAAAAAGGACTGAGGTCAGCACCTGCGCTTATGATGATTGCGCGGCATCAAGCCGCGTAATTATTTCTTCCGATGAAGAAATCAGCACTCGATCAAATTTTCATTTTTTTTTCTGTTTTATTGACTTCTTCTCCAGGCCTTATGCGACGTGGACTTGCGGATTATTACCCTTCCGCAACCTCAATTTAACGTCAAAATCAACCCTTGTACTCAAAAGATTCCTTACTAAAATACTCACCATATAGCGTTCCTTTTATCGACAACCCCCTACATATAGTATTTATCCACAGAGTTAGTCACAATGGCCATCTGTGGATAAACGGGGGATATTTTCTTTCACGGACAGGTAAAATCCACATGAATCAGAGTCTGCTGGTGACAAAGCGCGACGGGACCACCGAGCGCATCAATCTCGACAAAATCCATCGCGTACTGGATTGGGCGGCAGAAGGACTGAATAACGTTTCCATTTCCCAGGTTGAACTGCGCTCGCATATCCAGTTCTATGACGGCATTAAAACCGCGGACATCCACGAAACCATTATTAAAGCCGCCGCGGATCTGATCTCCCGCGATGCGCCGGATTACCAGTACCTTGCTGCGCGTCTGGCGATCTTCCATTTGCGTAAAAAAGCCTTCGGCCAGTTTGAGCCGCCAGCGCTTTACGATCACGTGGTGAAGATGGTCGAGAAGGGTAAATACGATCATCATCTGCTGGAAGACTACACGGAAGAAGAGTTCCAGCAGATGGACGGTTTCCTCGACCACTGGCGCGACATGAACTTCTCCTACGCGGCCGTTAAGCAGCTGGAAGGCAAGTATCTGGTACAAAACCGCGTCACCGGCGAAATTTACGAGAGCGCGCAGTTCCTCTATATTCTGGTGGCTGCCTGCCTGTTCTCGAACTACCCACGCGAAACGCGTCTGGACTACATCAAGCGTTTCTATGACGCAGTGTCCACCTTTAAAATCTCGCTGCCGACGCCAATCATGTCCGGCGTGCGTACCCCGACCCGTCAGTTCAGCTCCTGCGTGCTGATCGAGTGCGGCGACAGCCTGGACTCCATCAACGCCACCTCCAGCGCGATTGTGAAATACGTTTCCCAGCGCGCCGGCATCGGCATCAACGCCGGGCGCATTCGCGCGCTGGGCAGCCCGATCCGCGGCGGCGAAGCCTTCCACACCGGCTGCATTCCGTTCTACAAACATTTCCAGACCGCAGTGAAATCCTGCTCGCAGGGCGGCGTTCGTGGCGGTGCGGCGACCCTCTTCTATCCAATGTGGCATCTGGAAGTGGAAAGCCTGCTGGTGCTGAAAAACAACCGTGGTACCGACGCCAACCGCGTTCGTCACATGGACTACGGGGTGCAGATCAACAAGCTAATGTATACCCGTCTGCTGAAGGGTGGCGACATTACCCTGTTCAGCCCGTCCGACGTCCCGGGCCTGTATGACGCTTTCTTCGCCGATCAGGACGAGTTTGAGCGCCTGTACACCCAGTACGAGCAGGACGACAGCATTCGCAAGCAGCGTATTAAAGCCGTTGAGCTGTTCTCGCTGATGATGCAGGAGCGCGCCTCTACCGGTCGTATCTACATCCAGAACGTCGACCACTGCAACACCCACAGCCCGTTCGATCCGGTAGTCGCCCCGGTGCGTCAGTCTAACCTGTGTCTGGAGATTGCTCTGCCGACCAAACCACTGGAAGACGTCAACGACGAAAACGGCGAAATCGCGCTGTGTACTCTGTCGGCCTTCAACCTCGGCGCTATCGACAGCCTCGACGAGCTGGAAGAGCTGGCGGTGCTGGCAGTACGAGCCCTGGATGCGCTGCTCGATTATCAAGATTACCCGATCCCGGCCGCCAAACGCGGCGCAATGGGCCGTCGCACCCTGGGCATCGGCGTGATCAACTTCGCCTACTATCTGGCGAAGCATGGCAAACGCTACTCCGACGGCAGCGCCAACAACCTGACGCACAAAACGTTCGAAGCGATTCAGTACTATCTGCTGAAAGCCTCCAACGAGCTGGCTATCGAGCAGGGCGCCTGCCCGTGGTTCAATGAAACCACCTATGCGCAGGGTATCCTGCCGATCGATACCTATAAGAAAGACCTGGACGGCATCGTCAGCGAGTCTCTGCACTTCGACTGGGAAGCATTGCGCGAATCCATTAAAACCCACGGTCTGCGTAACTCCACGCTCTCCGCGCTGATGCCGTCCGAGACCTCGTCGCAGATCTCCAACGCCACCAACGGCATTGAGCCGCCGCGCGGCCACGTGAGCATCAAAGCGTCGAAGGACGGTATCCTGCGCCAGGTGGTGCCGGATTACGAAAACCTGCAGAACGCCTATGAGCTGCTGTGGGAGATGCCGAACAACGACGGTTATCTACAGCTGGTGGGTATCATGCAGAAGTTTATCGACCAGTCGATCTCTGCCAACACTAACTACGATCCGACGCGTTTCCCGTCCGGAAAAGTGCCGATGCAGCAGTTGCTCAAAGATCTGCTCAACGCCTATAAATTCGGCGTCAAAACGCTGTACTATCACAACACCCGTGATGGCGCAGAAGACGCGCAGGATGACCTGGCGCCGTCCATCCAGGACGACGGCTGCGAAAGCGGCGCGTGTAAGATCTAAGTTATTTTTGCCGGGTGGCGCGATGCTTACCCGGCCTACGATTGTGTAGGCCCGGCCAATGCAGTGCGGCCGGGCAATACATTTCAACAGGACTCACTTCAATGGCATACACCACTTTTTCACAGACGAAAAACGATCAGCTGCTGGAACCGATGTTTTTTGGCCAGCCGGTTAACGTGGCCCGCTACGATCAGCAAAAATATGACATCTTCGAAAAGCTGATTGAAAAGCAGCTCTCCTTCTTCTGGCGTCCGGAAGAGGTTGACGTCTCCCGCGATCGCATTGACTACCAGGCGCTGCCGGAACACGAAAAACACATTTTCATCAGCAACCTGAAGTACCAGACGCTGCTCGATTCCATTCAGGGCCGCAGCCCGAACGTCGCCCTGCTGCCGCTGATCTCTATCCCGGAGCTGGAAACCTGGGTGGAAACCTGGGCGTTTTCCGAGACCATCCATTCGCGCTCGTACACCCATATCATCCGCAACATCGTCAACGACCCGGCGACGGTGTTCGACGATATCGTCACCAACGAACAGATCCAGAAGCGTGCGGAAGGCATCTCTCACTATTACGACTCGCTGATCGAAATGACCAGCTACTGGCATCTGCTGGGCGAAGGCACCCACACCGTCAACGGCAAAACCGTGACCGTGAATCTGCGCGAGCTGAAAAAGAAACTGTATCTGTGCCTGATGAGCGTTAATGCCCTGGAAGCGATCCGCTTCTACGTCAGCTTCGCCTGCTCCTTCGCCTTTGCCGAACGCAAGCTGATGGAAGGTAACGCCAAAATTATTCGCCTGATTGCCCGCGATGAAGCGCTGCACCTGACCGGCACTCAGCATATGCTGAACCTGCTGCGCTCCGGCAGCGACGATCCGGAGATGGCGGAAATCGCCGAAGAGTGCAAGCAGGAGTGCTATGACCTGTTCGTGCTGGCGGCACAGCAGGAGAAAGAGTGGGCGGACTATCTGTTCCGCGACGGCTCGATGATCGGCCTGAACAAAGATATTCTCTGCCAGTACGTCGAGTACATCACCAATATTCGCATGCAGGCGGTGGGCCTCGATCTGCCGTTCCAGACCCGCTCCAACCCGATCCCATGGATCAACACCTGGCTGGTTTCCGATAACGTCCAGGTGGCGCCGCAGGAAGTGGAAGTCAGCTCGTATCTCGTCGGCCAGATCGATTCTGAAGTCGATGCCGACGACCTGAGCAACTTCCAGCTGTAATGAAGCGGATTTTCCTGAAAATCTCTGACACTCGCCTTGAGTGTCAGGATGAACACCCTTCCCTGCTGGCGGCGCTGGAGTCGCATAACATCGACGTCGAGTATCAGTGCCGCGAAGGCTATTGCGGCTCCTGCCGCACCCGTCTGGTTTCCGGCCAGGTCGACTGGCTGACCGAGCCGCTGGCCTTTATCCAGCCGGGGGAAATTTTGCCCTGCTGCTGCCGGGCAAAAGGGGATATCGAAATTGAGATGTAACGGTTAGTGCACTTCGTGTGCACTGACTAATTGCATTGTGCCATGGCGTTTCATCTGCAAGACATAAATTAGCCCCGCTACCACCACCAACAGCGCCCCCACCAGATAAATAGCACGGTAACCCACGCCGTCGACCATGATCCCCATCACGAACGCCCCTATCGCCAGGCCCGCATCCATGGCATTAAAGAACAGTGAGTTCGCGACGCCAATTTTATGCGTTTCAACAGAACTGATGATCTGCGTCTGGAAAACAGGCGTTACTGAGCCATATCCAATACCAATCAGCGCACCGGACAGGATCATTGAAACGCTACCGTGCGTATAACCCAGCACCACTAAACCAATGGTAAAGGCGAGCAGGCACGGATAAACCACATACTTCGGCCCTTTTTTATCACACACATTCCCGGTAAACGCCCGGCAGATCATGAGAAAAATCGCATAGCACAACAGAAAGTTACTGGCTGCCGCCATCAGATCCAGTTCGCGAGCATAGAGGGCAAGAAAGGCGGAAACCCCGGCGTAAGAGAACGTCATAAAGAAGGTGACCAGGGCAAAAGGCATGGCCGCGCGATCGAACATAGCGGAAAAACCAAGCTTTGGTTGCGAACCATCGGCATGACGAATAACCGGCGGCACGCAGATCATCATCGACAGTACAATCGCGATAGCAGACACCACCGTACACATCCAGAATGCGGGAATATACGCGCTGTGGCGCGCCATATTCAGACCAATCCATGGTCCCACTACCATTGCCAGTCCCATTGCTAAGGAGAAAAAGCTAATTCCCTCTCCTCGCCGCGAGGCGGGAATTAAGCGCGCAGAGATGGTGCCCTTGACGGTGGTGATCACACCGAAGGTGATGCCGTGAAGAACCCTAATGAACAGCAGTCCTTCAATGGTATGGCAAAAGGGGTACAGAGCCGTAACCACCAAAAAGGCTAAAGAGGAAATCAGCAAAATGCCTTTGTTGGAATATTTACCCACCCACTGACCGGCGAAGGGGCGGACAATAATCGCGGCAACCAGGAAGAAGGTCACCAGCAACCCAGCCTTATCCGCAGTCGCATGCAAATTGTCAGCAATATAAATAGGCAGGAGCGTCAGAAGAACATAAAATACGAAGAAAATAATAAAACTAACAATCGTGATGGCCCAAAAATCTTTCGTCCACAGTTTTTCTTTCATCTAATTGCACCTTACTGTAACGGCGCGCATTACCACATTCATAACGAATATATAATTTCAGAAATACATTGTGAATACCAATAATTGCGTGCGTGATTGTGTGATTAAGTTTCAGGAAAATCATAAGCAACCTGTGTAAATTAGTAAAATTAATCATTTTAATTAATTTCATTAGAGAAAACTTATGACATTAACGCAGATCCACGCTCTGCTTACCGTGCTGAAATACGGCGGTTTTACTGAGGCCGCCAGACGTCTCTATATGACCCAATCGGCGGTCAGCCAGGCCATTGCCGGACTGGAAGAGGAGCTTGGCGTGGCGATAGTCGAACGAGAACGGCGAAAAGCGCTCAAGCTGACGGCGGCAGGAGAACGCCTTGTTCCGGCGATGCGACGACTCATGAGTGAAGTGAGCGTCATAAAGGAAATAGCCGAACAGGAAAAGAAAACACCGCTGCGCCTGCTGCGCATCGGCTGCTTCCCCGGCATTTGTGCCAGTATCCTGCCCCAGGTCGTTCACTACTTCGAGCAACATCATCCGCATATTAAAATAGTGCCTTATGAAGCAAACAGTACGGAGATTATTGAAGCCATTCGGGAGAATAATATCGACGCCGGATTCACCCATATTTCCGTTAACGGCCTGTTTGCCACACCATTTTATAAAGACAGATTTATGGTTGTCGTTCCTCAATCGCATCCTTTTGCCCGCCGGAGCAGTATTCCTCTCGAAGCACTGTACGATGAGCCATTAATTATCAGCAAAGGGCGGTACGAAATGAGCATTATGTCGCTGTTTGCGAACAGGAATATTACACCTAATATAAAATATGAATTTAACCACCCAGGCACTGCCATGAGTTTTATTCGTCTGGGATTAGGTATCGCTTTGCTGCCGGAACTCACGCTAAAAACGCTGGAACAACCGCTGTACTCCGTGCCTCTGGAACCTGCCTTTTATCGTCACGTATCGCTTATCACCAGCACCTCACCGGTTAGCGGCAGCCCGATTCAGTTGCTGCATGATTGCCTGCGTCAGCTGGTGGACCAAAAGCGACTTTGACCACATAACAAACATTTCATTTTCGATTTATGCTCGATTTTGTTCGATATCAAACAAATTATCGCTAACCCATGACTTAATGGGGATAAACCGAACATAAAGGAGATGAAATGAACAGCGCCCAGTCAGACGAAAGCGAGGTCATTATCATCGGCGGCGGAGCAACCGGCGCTGGCATCGCCCGCGACTGCGCCCGGCGCGGATTACGGACGCTGCTCATTGAGCGCCATGATATCGCCACCGGGGCCACCGGCCGTAATCATGGGCTGCTGCACAGCGGCGCCCGCTATGCGGTGACCGACAACGAATCCGCCCGCGAATGCATCAGTGAGAACCGCATCCTGCGCCGCATCGCCCGCCACTGCATTGAACCGACCAATGGGCTGTTTATCACCCTGCCTGAAGATGACATGGCCTGGCAGCAAACCTTTATCGACGCCTGTCAGCAGGCTGGCATAGAGGCCACGCCGCTCTCACCACAGGAAGCGCTGCGCCGGGAGCCCGCTGTCAACCCAACGCTGCTGGGCGCGGTGCAGGTCCCGGATGGCACCATCGACCCGTTTCGCCTTACCGCCGCTAATATGCTCGATGCCCGCGAACACGGGGCACAGATCCTCACCGGCTGCGAAGTGACGGGCCTGCTGCGCCAGGGCGATCGCGTTTGTGGCGTCCAGGTATACGACCATCAACTTCACCAGGCTCGCACCCTGAACGCTGGGGTAGTGGTTAATGCCGCCGGGATCTGGGGGCAGCGCATTGCGGAATATGCCGACCTGCGCATCACCATGTTCCCGGCGAAGGGATCGCTATTGATCCTCGACCACCGGATAAACAACCTGGTGATCAACCGCTGCCGCAAGCCGGCCGACGCCGATATTCTGGTGCCCGGCGATACCATCTCCCTGATTGGCACCACCTCGATGCATATCCCTTATGACCAGATTGACGACAACCGGGTAACGACGGCAGAAGTCGATACCCTGCTGCGCGAAGGCGAAAAGCTGGCCCCGGTCATGGGCCGCACCCGGATCCTGCGCGCCTACTCCGGCGTCCGCCCGCTGGTGGCCAGCGATAACGATCCCAGCGGACGCAGCGTTAGCCGCGGCATCGTCCTGCTCGACCATGCCCGGCGTGACGGTATGGAAGGTTTCATTACCATCACCGGCGGCAAGCTCATGACCTACCGTCTGATGGCCGAATGGGCCAGCGACGCCGTCTGTCGTAAGCTGGGAAACACCACTCCCTGTACCACGGCCGAGGTCCCGCTGCCCGGTTCGCAGGAGCCAACGGAACGTACCCTGCAAAAAATTATCTCCCTCCCTTCTCCGCTGCGCGGATCCGCCGTCTATCGTCATGGCGATCGCACCCCGGCCTGGCTTGGCGACAGCCGCCAGCACCGCAGCCTGGTCTGCGAATGCGAAGCCGTCACCGCCGGCGAGGTGAAATACGCGGTGGAAAATCTGGCGGTCAACACCCTTCTCGACCTGCGACGCCGCACCCGGATTGGGATGGGAACCTGCCAGGGTGAGCTCTGCGCCTGCCGCGCCGCCGGGCTGCTGCAGCGCTTTAACGTCACCACGCCCGCACAGTCGTTAACCCAGCTATCGGAATTTCTCAATGAACGCTGGAAGGGCGTGCAGCCCATCGCCTGGGGCGACGCGCTGCGCGAAAGCGAATTCACCCGCTGGGTCTACCTCGGCCTGTGCGGGCTGCAAGAGGAGCATCAGGATGAAATTTGATTGCGCGATTATTGGCGGTGGACTGGCCGGCCTGCTGTGCGGGCTGGCGCTGAATCAGTACGGTCTGCGCAGCGTTATCGTCAGCCGCGGGCAAAGCGCGCTGCATTTTTCTTCCGCCTCGTTAGATCTGCTCTCGGCGCTGCCGAACGGCGATCCCGTGGCTGACATCGAACAAGGCCTTCACCAGCTCGCAGTTCAGTTGCCCGAGCACCCTTATTCCCGGCTCGGCGCCGACGCGGTGCTTGCCTGGGCGACGCAAGCCGAAGCATTGCTGGCCGCCTGTGGCGCGGTGATGCAGGGCAATGCGCGCCAGCCGCATCAACGAGTGACGCCGCTGGGAACGCTGCGTCCGGCATGGCTGTCACCTCAGGAGGTTCCTGTCGCTCCCCTGCCGTCGCAGGGCGTTTGTCTGGTAGGGATCAGCGGCTTTGCTGATTTTCAGCCGTATCTCGCCGCCGCCGCGCTTGGTCAACGCGGAGTCACCGCCGCGGCGGCGGAAATCGAGTTACCGCTGCTGGATGTATTGCGCGACAACCCTACCGAGTTTCGTGCCGTCAATATTGCCCGTGTGCTGGATGATGAGAACCTGTGGCCGGCCCTGCATGCAGCGCTGCTGCCGCTGGCGCAGCAGCACGACCTCTTAATCATGCCCGCCTGTTTTGGCCTCGCCGACGATCGCCTGTACCACTGGCTGCAGGCGCGTCTCCCTTGCCCGCTGCATCTGCTGCCGACGCTGCCGCCCTCGGTTCCCGGGATGCGATTGCATTCTCAGCTGCAACGCCAGTTCGTTCGCAGCGGCGGCACCTGGCTTGCCGGCGATGAGGTAGTGAAAATCAGCCATCAGCAGGGCATCGTCGAGGCCGTTTGGACGCGAAATCACGGTGATATTGCGTTGCGTCCACGTTTTACCGTGCTGGCCAGCGGCAGCTTTTTCAGCAACGGTCTTGTCGCCACTCGCGATAGCGTGCGCGAGCCGATCCTCGGCCTCGATCTGCAGCAGACCCTGGCGCGCGACGACTGGTACCAGCGCGACTTCTTTGCCTCCCAGCCGTGGCAGCGTTTCGGCGTGAAAACCGACGCCCTGCTGCGCCCTCAACTGGACGGCCAGTCGTTCCGCAATCTTTTCGCCATCGGTTCACTGCTCGGCGGGTTTGATGCCATTCAGCTCGGCTGCGGCGGCGGCGTCTGCGCCGTCACCGCGCTGCACGCCGCCAGACAAATCCACGCTCTTGCCGGAGGCCGGCCATGAACGATACCCGTTTTGAAAGCTGCATTAAGTGTACCGTGTGCACTACCGCCTGCCCGGTAAGTCGGGTCAATCCACGCTATCCTGGTCCCAAGCAGGCGGGACCGGACGGCGAACGTCTGCGTCTGAAGGATGGCGCGCTGTACGATGAGGCACTGAAGTACTGCATTAACTGCAAGCGCTGCGAGGTTGCCTGCCCGTCGGATGTGAAAATTGGCGATATCATTCAACGCGCCCGGGCACAGTACGGCCAGCAAAAGCCAACCCTGCGCGACGCCATCCTCAGCCATACTGACCTGATGGGCACTCTTTCCACCCCTGTTGCCCCGCTGGTCAACGCCACCACCGGCTTAAAACCGGTGCGCCGCCTGCTGGACGCGGCGCTGAAAATCGACCATCGCCGCACGCTGCCGAAATATGGCTTCGGCACCTTCCGCCACGCTTACCGCCAGCTCGCCGTCAGACAGGCGCAGTACCCTGAGCAGGTATCCTTCTTTCATGGTTGCTACGTCAACTATAACCACCCGCAGCTGGGTAAGGATCTGATCCGCGTCGTCAACGCGCTGGGTACCGGTGTGCAGTTGTTATCAAAGGAAAAATGCTGCGGCGTGCCGCTGATCGCCAACGGCTTTTTCGACAAGGCGCGTAAGCAGGCGCAGAGCAACGTCGCCGCCATGCGGGAAAACGCGCTGCCGATCATTGCCACCTCCTCAACCTGCACCTTTACGCTACGTGATGAATACCCGCATCTCCTTGATGTCGACAACAGCGATCTTCGCGATCGGGTCGAGCTGGCCACCCGCTGGATCTGGAAACAGCTGGATGCCAGCAAGACGCTACCGCTGCGCCAGCTGCCGCTGAAGGTGGTCTATCACACCCCGTGTCATATGGAGAAGATGGGCTGGTCGCTGTATACCCTCGAGCTGCTGCGGCTGATCCCCGGTCTGCAGCTGGAGGTGCTGGATTCACAGTGCTGTGGCATCGCGGGCACCTACGGGTTTAAAACTGAGAATTACGCGGTATCCCAGGCTATCGGCGCCCCGCTGTTCAAGCAGATTGAGGAGAGCGGCGCCGACATCGTCGTTACCGACTGCGAGACCTGCAAATGGCAGATTGAGATGTCCACCCGCAAGCGCTGCGAACATCCCATTACTCTGCTGGCGCAGGCGCTCGTCTGAGCCCGGCGCCAGCCTGTGCCGTCAATAGCTCGCTTTCTCCTGCGGCCGGGCGCTGGCCGATTTAAACATCGCCAGCCGGCGGTCCAGCGCCTGGGTATACAGCATGGTATCCACCCCGACGGCGACGAAGTTGGCCCCCCAGGCAAGACATTTTTCCGCCATCGCCGGGTCGACCGCCAGAAATCCGGCCGCTTTCCCCGCCGCGCGAATGCGCCGGATGCTCTGCTCGATCACCCGCTGCACCTCCGGATGGCCAGCATCGTCCGGATGGCCCAACGAAGCGGAGAGATCGGCCGGACCGATAAACACCCCGTCAATGCCCTCCACCTCGAGAATAGCATCCAGATTCTCCAGCGCGGTTCGGCTCTCGACCTGAATCAGCAGACAGAGTTCGTCATTCGCCTCCGCCATATAATTCTCCACCCTGCCCCAGCGCGCCGCTCTCGCCACGCCGGCGCCAACGCCGCGGCTCCCGACGGGAGGGTAACGGGTCGCCGACACCACCTCCCGCGCCTGCTCGGCGGTATCGACCATCGGCACCAGCAACGTTCTGGCGCCAATATCCAGCACCTGTTTTATCAGGCTGCGGTTGCCCTCGACCGGACGAATGACCGGCTGGCTGGCGTAGGGGGCAATCGCCTGCAGCTGATGATAAAGGTCCTGAATGGTGTTCGGGGCATGCTCGCCGTCGATCAGCAGCCAGTCGTATCCCGAGGTCGCGGCGATCTCCGCCATGTAAGAGGAAGTCGAGCTTAACCACAGGCCGATTTGCGTCTCGCCGCGTAATAATCCCCGTTTGAAGGGGTTAGATAACAGTGCGTTCATCGCGATTCCTTTAATTAATGCTGTACGCTGCCGCGCTGGGGTACCGCGCGGGTGAGGCTTAATGAGAAGATGATAATCACCCCGACGATAGCGACGCCGGCCAGGGTTAACAGTCCGGCGGCGCTACTGGCGAACAGGGTTTCGGCCTGCACGCGCACGATCGGCGCCAGAAAGCCGCCGATGGCGCCAAACAGGTTAACGAAGCCAATCCCGGCGGCCAGCGCCGTGCCGGACAGCAGCTGCGTCGGCATCGTCCAGAAGACCGGCTGCACGGCAATGACACCAACCGCCGCCACACACAGCGCGATGATAGCCAGCACCGGCGCCACCAGCCCGGACACCGCAATCCCAACCGCCGCCGCCAGCAGCGTCAGCGCGGCAATATTGCGCCGCTCGCCGGTGCGATCGGAGTAGCGAGGGATAAGCCAGGTGCCGAACAGCGCCGCCACCCAAGGAATAGCCGTCACCACCGAGGCAACGAAGCCGACTTTGGTGCCCAGCAGCGCAGCGACCTGAGTGGGCAGGAAGAAAATCAGGCCATAGACCGCCACCTGTATGGTCAGGTAAATCAGCGCCAGCTGCCAGACCCGCCCGTTACGCAGCGCATCGGACAGGCGCGAGGCGATCTTTTTCTCCTCCTCACGCGCCAGCTCGCCGATCAGCACTTGTTTTTCCTCAGCGCTCAGGAAGCGAGCTTGCTGCGGCGAGTCGTCCAGCCAGAAGAAGGTGAACGCTCCCGCGGCGATAGCGAGCAGGCCTTCAATGACAAACATCCAGAACCAGCCGGGGTGGCCCATTAACCCATGCATCTCCAGCAGGGCGCCGGATAAAGGCGATCCCAGCGTCAGGGCCAGCGGCGCCCCCATATAAAACAGCCCCATGATGCTGGCGCGGTTTTGCTGGGGAAACCACTGTGAGGTGAGGTAGATCATCCCGGGAAAGAAACCCGCCTCCGCCGCACCAAGCAGGGTACGCACCAGAAGAAATTTCGCTTCGCTGTCCGCCCAGGCCATTGCCGCCGACAGCACGCCCCACAGCAGAGTGGTGCAGCCGATCCATTTTCTGGCGCCAAATTTACGCATCAGCAGATTGGCCGGTACCCCGAGAAAGGCGTAGACCACAAAGAAAATACCGGCCCCCAGGGCGTAGGCTTCATTGCTGAGCCCGGTATCAAGCTGATACGTCTCCTTGGCAAAACCGATATTGGAGCGGTCAAGAAACGCCAGCACATACAGGGCCAGCATAAAGGGGATTAAGCGAGCGCGGTTTTTCTTAACCACGCTCTCCAGCAGAGAGTTGCTCATCATATTATCCTCAGGCGTGGGCCGCCGGGCGGCCCGGGGGATCAGTGTTGATAAGGACGCTTCAGGTTGCAGTCGCGATTGAGCTCGACGCCAAAGCCGGGTTTATCCAGGACCGATTTATGAATGCGCCCTTGCTCCGGCACTGGCTCGCCGAGCAGGATCGGGTCAAACTGCGGACGCAGCGTGGCGCAGTCCGGACTGGTCATCAGAAACTCGCTGAACGGTGTGTTGGTGAAGGTGATCACCGCATGATGCGAGTAAACCGACGAGCCGTGGGGCACCACCAGCTGCCCGCGCGCTTTGGCGATGGCCGCGATCTCCACCAGGGTGGTTAAGCCGCCGCACCAGCCAACGTCGGGCTGCATAATATCGATACCGGTCTCCGACAGGGTGCGGAAGGACTGCAGCGTACCGTGGTGCTCGCCGCTGGTTACCATCATCCCGGCTGGGGCCTGACGCTTCAGCTCACGATAGCCTTCATACTGCTGCGGCGGCAGGCACTCTTCGATCCATTTGAGGTTGTAAGGCGCGCAGGCATGGGCAAGTTTGGTGGCGTAATTAACGTCCTGGCTCATCCAGCAGTCCAGCATTAACCAGAAATCCGGACCGCATTTTTCACGCATATCCGCCACCATGGCGACGTCTTTGCGGATCCCGGCATCGCCATCGTGCGGTCCCCAGTGGGTAGGCATTTTACCGCCGATAAAGCCCATCTCCTGCGCCAGGTCCGGACGGGCGCCAGTGGCATAGAACTGGATTTCGTCGCGCACTGCCCCGCCCAGCAGTTTGTAGACCGGCAGGCCAACCACTTTACCGAACAGATCCCACAGCGCCAGGTCGACACAGGAGAGGGTATTCATCACCAGGCCGCCGGATCCCGCATAGTAGAGGGTGGCGTTAAGCATCTGGTCATGGATCAGTTTGATATCGCTGACGCATTTGCCTTCGATAAAGCGATTGAGATGTTTTTCCACGATAAAACAGCCCATCTCACCGGCCGTCGACACCGCAAAGCCGGTCTGTCCATTCTCAGCTTCCACCTCCACAATCAACGTGCCCAGCACGTTGATACCAAATGACTGGCGGGACTGCTCATACTGTTTATATTTGCTCATCGGGGTGGCGATATGATCGTCAATCCAGTGGTTAGCCCCCTGATCGTGATAATCGCCACCGCCGGCGCCCTGCTCTGCTGTGGCGCCGCCGATGAACCAGGCACGGACGTGTTTAATTTTCGGTAGGGTCATGATGTTCTCCTTATGATGAGGCGAGTTGTTCGAAGGGGCTTTTCCACCCCAGCAGACGGGAAATATCTTTCGCGCAGGCAATCGCCTTACCGGCCAGATAATCGCGATTGTCTTCATTGATTTGCAGACGGGTGCCCACCACCGAGATGGCGGCGGTCAGGTCGTTATTGGCGTTAAACACCGGCGCGGCGACGCAGCGCACATCCGGATAGTCCTCACCATTATCAAAGCTCCAGCCTCGGGCGCGGATCCGCTCCAGCTCCTCCCGCAGCTGTTGAGCATCGGTGATGGTCGTTGGCGTGGCCCGCTCCCACTGCAGGTCGTCGATAATCGACGCCTGAACGCTGGCGGGCTGCCAGGCCAGCAAACATTTGCCGATCCCGGAGCGGTAAAGCGACAGGCTCTTACCTTCATGCGAACGCACGCTAATGGTGGCGGGAGACTCAATTTTCAGAATGTAGTAGGCGTTACCCTGATCGATGATGCCCAGATGGCAAAGCAGGCCGCACTCATCCATCAGCCGGGTGAGGCGTGGACGCGCCAGCTCGCGCAGGTCCATTTTGCTCAACGCCTGCCCGGCCAGCTCCACCAGCTTGGTCCACAGGCAGTAGTTATCCTGATTATCCATACTGATGAAGCGCTGTTTTTTTAGCTCGCCCAGCAGCAGATAAACCGTGCTTTTCGGGATCCCCAGTTCGGCAATGATGGTGGCTGCGCTGCAGGGACCAATGCGGCTGATTAAATTGAGGATCTCAATGGCGCGGGTCAGCGCCGGGACTTTTGTTGATTCCAACATACTGGACTCCAATCCTGAATACTGGAATCAGTGTTGCGATTGTGCGGGCGGTAAAGTGTGAGCGATATCGCGAGGCAATCGTTTTCCCGTATGCTGGACCGTGCGCAGCAGGAAAATGCGACTTAACGCACAGAATTTTTTCAGGAGAGTACAACAGGCTGGACAACCGGCGCTCCGGGGATGACGGTGCGCCGGGGAAATGACTTACAGCGAGAGGGAATCCACCACGTTAATCCAACCATGTTCGCTGGCCAGCGGTTGACCCTTCAGCCAGCGACGCAGCATGTTTAATGCCATCATGGCGCAGACTTCCTGGCGCACCGCCAGGCTATGGCGGGTGACGCTAAACTTCACCCGCAGCGCGAAGGTACCGTCCGGGGTGGCCAGGGCCACGTTGAGATGATCGTTCTCCTGGCCGCTCACCGCCAGAGCCAGACCGGCAAAATGGTTTATTCGCCGCTCAGCCGTCCAGCGGGCCGCCTGCGCCAGCGTCTCCTCCTGCGCCGGGACCACTTCGCTGGCCAGCAGCGGCGCACCGGCGCGGGACAGCTGGAGCGCCAGCAGGCCGCCGGTAAACTGCTCGCTGAGCGTCAGGCTCAGCTGCCGCTCCTGCAGACAGCGGGCGATCTGCGCCGGTAACCCTTCCGTACCTTCGAAAATCAGGCTGTCGCCAGCGACCTTACGCACCGCCGGCCACAGGGCCAGCATGGCGTCGCGCTGGTCGGCCGGTCCGGTCAGCTTCAGTTCAATAATCGGCATCGACGAGCGGTAACCCATCACCACGCCCGCGGGCAGCGTCAGCGGATTAAGACTTTGCGCCAGCTCGCTCTCCGAGCGGCCAAACGTGGTCAGACGCAGGCATACCGGCGGGTCCGGCAGCGTAAAGCGCTGGCGCAGACGCGGTAAAATCTCCTGCTCGACCATCACCTTAAATTCAGAAGGTACACCGGGGGTGAAAAACATCAGGCAGCGGTTGAGCTGAACGGCAAAGCCACAGGCCGTGCCGACCGGGTTATTGATCATCTCGGCGCTGGCGGGGATTTCCGCCTGCTTACGGTTGCTTTCCGCCATCGGCCGTCCGCGCTCGGCAAAGAAACGGGTCATCGTCTCCAGCCACTCGGGGTGCAAAATTAGCCCTTCGCCTTTTGCCGTGGCGGCGGCCAGCGCGCTCAGGTCGTCGCTGGTTGGGCCGAGGCCGCCGTTAACGATCAGCACATCCGCCTGTTCGCTGCGTTCGCGCAGAATCGCCACCAGCGCATCGAGATCGTCGCCAACGGTATTGCGGCGCGTTAACGGTAAACCCTGATTAAAAAAGAAATCCGCCAGCCATGCCGCATTGGTATCAACGATTTGACCATGCAACACTTCATCGCCAGTGGACAGCATTTCCACATTCAACATTGCTCACTCCTTGCCTGCCAGGTGAGAAATACTATAACGCAAAGCGGGATGCTGACGAGGAGGAAAATCAGGCGCGGCAAGAAGATACCGCGCCGGAGGGGATTAGAAGCTGGCGCTGGCGCCGATGTATGGGCCGTCGGCGATGGTGTTATCGCGGTTGCCATCTTTGCCCGCCAGGTTCAGATAGCGATAGCCTGCCTGGATGCTGAGCGGACGCATGATAGTCCAGCTGGCGCCGACGTTAGCTTCCTGATAGCTGTCAATGCCGCTGGAGAGGGAATCCGGAGAGTAGTAGTAGTCGCCGTACAGGCGGAAGCTGTCGCCGATTTTCCACTGCAGGCCACCGCCAACCGCGGCCGCATAGCCTTCATCGCCCTGTTTCGGGTTAGTGTATACGCCTTTACCGCCCACGGTCGCAAGGAACGGCCCCAGCGGAATATTCAGACCCAGGCCTAAACCCGCGGCATCGCCGTCGTTATCGCTGTGCAGCCAGTTACCGGAAACAGCCAGACCGGTAGACTCCGTGCCGAAGCCGACGCCAAGGTTGGTGTAATGCTCGCCTGCTTCGCCGGTAACGCTGATCGCATGGGCCGCGGAAGAAACCAGCATGACGCCAGCCAGCGCCATGAAAATGCTTTTTTTCATTATTTACTCTATCCAGAAAATTAAAATCAAAGAAGTCCCGAAAAAACCTGAAAATTCTACTGCGCACCCGTCAGGAATCAATGACCTGGCGAAATGATTTTTCCCAAGAGTGTAACCAGTTGCGTTTTTTTACGGCATCGGGCGTTGCCAGAATAACGAACCGCCCATTCAGCGCCATGAATATTCATGGTTAATATGATTAACGCTGGTACATTGACGAAAAAAGAGAACTGACGCCGCATAATCGGCGCGACGCGGCGCGGGTGGAAAAGGAAATAATTAATGCTGCAGCAGAGCCAGGCGCTCAGGTGCCAGACCGGTCAGTTTCGCCACCAGGAGCAGGTCAAGCCCATTAGCGAGCATCGCCCGGGCGATACGTTCCGCGGTCTGCTGCTCACCCTGCTCGATACCCTGCTGTAGGCCTTGTTCGAGACCTTGTTCAAGACCTTGCTTTAACCCTTGCTGATGGCCGCGATCTTCCAGAAACTGGGCAATATTCATTAGCGTCTCCTTATGCGGCCGCCGGGGAACGTTTTGCGCAAGATGGCGCAAAAAAGCGACCGGATCGGCGGCGTTTCCTGCCTGTAATAAATAGTGCAACAGCGTCTTAAGCTGTCTGCGGCTAGTGTATCCCAGCGCCAGGAGCCTGACCAGTTGCTCATGCAGGTCCATCAAATCCCGCTGGCGAATATGCTTCTGCAACAGCTCCAGCATCGCCACGCGCCGGTGGCGCATGATTTCATCGTCCGGGGTGGTAGTGATATCAATTAAGGGAAAATCTTCACCATAGATCCGCCGCGCGATATCCGGATCGGCAAAGCCTGCCAGCCAGCACATTGGGTAAGGCCAGGGAGAAATGCGACCATGATAAAACAGCAGCGGGATAACCAGCGGCAGCTGCGTATGCCCTTTATCCAGATGACGCTGCATCGCGGCTATCGCATAGCGCATTAGGCGAAATGCCATATGGCGATCCGCCGAGCTTTGGTGCTCAATCAGCAGGTAGATATAGCCCTCTCCCGCCTGCGTTTGCAGCGAGTAAAGGATATCGGAATGACTCGCCCGCAGTTCGTCGTCGATAAAGCTCCCGGATTCCAGCTGCAGCGTGTTCAGGTTACATAACGCGCGCAGCGGAGCGGGGAGGTGAATGTCCAGAAAATCCCTGGCCGTCGCCCGATGCGACAGCAGGTGTTTAAATACAGCGTCGTGGGGGGAATTCGTCGCCTTTTCCATGGCGGTGCTCCATGCCATCATTTTCGCTTAACGTAGCACTCAACAAGGCCCGAAATGTATTTCGCTTGCGGTTTACCGAGGCGGCTCGCAAACTATTTCATCAGCATACCGACCATCCCCCTGAAGGAGAAAACCCATGCGCCAAAGGACGATTGTTTGCCCGCTTATTCAGAATGAAGGCCATTATCTGCTGTGTAAGATGGCCCCCGACCGCGGCGTTTTTCCCGGGCAATGGGCATTATCCGGCGGTGGCGTGGAGCCAGGGGAACGTATTGAAGAGGCGCTGCGGCGGGAAATTCGCGAAGAGCTCGGCGAAAAACTCATTCTCACCCATATCACGCCGTGGCGCTTTCGCGACGATATCCGCGTCAAAACCTACCCCGACGGGCATCAGGAAACGATCTACATGATCTATCTCATCTTCGACTGCGTCAGCGCCAATCGCGATGTGACGATCAACGAGGAGTTTGACGATTATGCCTGGGTGAAAGCGGATGAGCTTAAAAACTACGATCTCAATGCCGCCACCCGCGTTACTCTCAGCCTGAAAGGGCTGCTTTAGTCCAGCATACCGCGTTCAACCCACCCGGCATGATGCCGTGGGATAATGCGGGTGGCTACGATACGGTCGCATACGTCTGCTGCCTGACCCACTCGCGCAGCGCCCGGCGCGAAATTTTAATCCCGCCGTTCTTCAACGTTTCCGGCAGCCGCAGCCACTGGATCGGCTGCTGGAAACGCGCTAACCGTTCAGCGCTCCATGCCGCCAGCGCGCTCATCTCGCAGCACGCATCGCATTCCACCACCGCTACCGGGCGCTGGCCGTATTCCGCGTCATCCAGCGGCACGATAAACACCTGCTGTACTTGTGGGTGGGCAAGTATCACACGCTCGACCTCTTCTGGTTGAATACCTTCCCCACCGCTAAAAAAGAGATTATCCAGTCGCCCAACAACCGTCAGCCGACCATTGTGTAATTCCCCGCGATCGCGCGTCGCAAACCACCCTTCAGCGTTGGTTAATGGCAATAACTGACCGTCGCGCCAGTAACCCGCCGCCATACTCGACGCCCGCAGCCAGATCTCGCCAGCGACAATTTTCACCTCCCGCCCCGGCAACGGCGCCCCCACATCCGGCGCGCCATCGGCCTCTTTGGCACAGACCGTGGAGGCAAACTCAGTCAGACCGTAGCCGCAAAATGTGCGTATCCCCTGCGCCCGCGCCCGTTCGGTCAATTCAACCGGGATCGCCGCGCCGCCAAGCAGTACCGCATTGAGCGTAACGCTGGCATCAGCATTCAGCAGGCGCCACAGCTGAGTCGGTACCAGTGAAGCGTGGGTACAGCCCAGCAGCGCTTGCTCCAGCGGCTGTTTATCACGCACCGTGAGCCGCGCGCCAGCCAGCAGCCAGCGCCACATAATCCCCTGGCCGGAGACATGGAACAGCGGCAGCGACAGCAGCCAGTCGTCCTCCCCGGCAAACGGCATCAGCACCAGCACGCCAGCAGCGCTGGCCAGATGGGCGCTGGCGCTATGTACCGCCGCCTTCGGCAGGCCGGTTGAGCCGGAGGTCAAGGTCATCGATGCCAGCCGATCGCCATGCCAGCAAGCGGCATGCTCGCCCTCTGCCGCCTGCAGCGTTAACGCCGGTAAATCCCCCGGCAGCACATCGCCATTCAGCACCAGTTGATGCTGGACGGTTAACGCAGGCAGCAGTTCCTGCAGCAAGGTCGTAGGCAGCTGCGGATTAAGCGGCAGCACCCGCGCCCCGCACTGCAGCAGCGCCAGCCAGGCGAGCAGCGTCTCCGGCTGGTTGTAGGCCCGTAGCGCCACGCCCTGACCTTCCATTACGCCCTGCGCGGTAAAACCAGACGCCAGTGCGTCAATCCGCGCGCATAGCTCACGCCAGTTCAGCGCCTGGTCATTCAGGCGTAAGGTCTGCGTCTCACCGCGCCGCTGGCGCCAGTGGCGCCATGGCCAGTCGTTAAAAGTCACAGCAGCGGCTCCAGCCCATCAACGTTGATCAACGGCAGCGTGCTTTCCGGCCACGGCCGTACCAGCTGCGCCCCCATCAGTGACAGCGTATCCAGCCCCGGGATAGTCTGCGGCGTCAGCCAGGCGGCAACCCGCGCCAGCTGGGTTAACCCGAGGCTGGACTCGATCGACGAGCTGATCACCGCGCTCAGCCCCAGCGCATGCGCCGCGGCGACCTGTTGCTGAACCTTTTGCAAGCTGCCGGTCAGCGTCGGTTTGATCACCACTGCGCGCACGCCGGGCTCGGCGACAAAGCGGAAATCCGCCTCGCGCAGGCTTTCATCCCAGGCGATTGCGATCCCCGTCTCGCGGCTAAAGGCCCGCGAGTCCTCCCGCGTTTTGCAGGGTTCCTCAAGAAACGCAATGCGCTGACGATACGCCGGGTTAACGTATTTGGCGAACTGCTGCGCTTTAAGCGGCGTCCACGCCCGGTTGGCATCCAGCCGCAGCTGCAGGTCGGGGATCGCTTCCAGCAGCAGATTCACCACCATGCCGTCGCGTACCGCCTCCCACAGCCCCACTTTCACCTTAGCGACTTTCTCGCCGGGCATCGCCGCCAGCCTGGCGAACAGTTCATCCGGGTCGCCGGAACAGAGCGGCGCCGCGCGATAATCCGCCGCCTGCGGTAGTTCGCCACCAAGCTCCGCCTGCGCGCAGCTAATACCAAAAGCGACGGAGGGCTGCATGGGAAGCGGCGGCTCGGCGCCGTCGCGCCAGGCCCGCGCCCACGCCAGCAGCGCCACTTGCGCCGCTTCCAGTGTTTCGTCACTGAATCCCGGCAGGGGAGAAATTTCCCCCCAGCCTTCGTGTTCCCCCTCCTGCAGGCGGATGAACAGCCCATCGCGGGTTTTTAACCGCCGCTCGCGCAACACCACGCCCGCGTCCATCGGTATCTGCCAGCGGTAAACCTGCGAAACGCGCATTATGGATTCCGTTTAAATTTGCTGAAGTCTGGCTGACGTTTCTGGTTGAAGGCGTTACGTCCTTCCTGCCCTTCTTCCGTCATGTAGAACAGCATGGTGGCGTTACCCGCTAGCTCCTGCAGCCCGGCCTGGCCATCGCAGTCGGCGTTCAGCGCCGCTTTCAGGCAACGCAGCGCCATCGGGCTGTTTTGCAGCATTTCACGACACCAGCGCACGGTCTCTTTTTCCAGTTCTGCCAACGGGACCACGGTGTTCACCAGCCCCATATCCAGCGCCTGCTGGGCGTCGTACTGACGGCACAGGAACCAGATTTCGCGCGCTTTTTTCTGCCCGACGATCCGCGCCATATAGGAAGCGCCCCAGCCGCCATCGAAAGAGCCGACTTTCGGTCCGGTCTGGCCGAAGATGGCATTATCCGCCGCAATGGTCAGATCGCACATCATGTGCAGCACGTGGCCGCCGCCGATAGAGTAGCCGGCCACCATCGCCACCACCGGTTTCGGGCAGGTACGGATCTGGCGCTGGAAGTCGAGTACGTTAAGGTGGTGAACGCCGGAGTCGTCCTGATAGCCGCCGTAGTCGCCACGGACTTTCTGGTCACCGCCGGCGCAGAAGGCTTTCTCGCCTTCACCGGTCAGCACAATGACGCCGATATTATCGTCATAGCGCGCATCCGCCAGCGCCTGAATCATCTCCTTGACGGTCAGCGGGCGGAAGGCGTTGCGCACCTGCGGGCGATTGATGGTGATTTTGGCAATGCCGTCAGCCGATTTGTGATAGCGGATATCGGTGTAGCCTTCGGAACAATCGTGCCATTCAACGGGGGCATAGAGCATTGCTTCATCAAGAGAGATCATAAAATGTCCTTCAGTTAACTTGCCAGAATCTGCGCCAGACAGGCAATCACCGCCGCGGGATTGTCCCGGTGCGCGTTGTGTCCGGCATGGTGAATAAGATGGAGATCCGCCGCGAGCGCCTGGGCGATGGCGCAAAACTTTGCGTCGCGTTCGCCGCACAGGTAGTGAAAACAAAAATTGCGCGCCTGCAGAGAGGTGCGCAGATCGGCCTGCCGGGCAAGGGAGGTCGCCTCTAGCATCGCCGCCAGCGTCGCGCCGTTATTGCGGCTACGTAAGGCGACCAAAGACTCACGCTGCGCGGCATTCAGCGAAGCGAAGACCGGTTGCTGATACCAGTCGGTAAAGACCTGGGTTAACGGCTCGCGGCGGAGACGCGCCGCCCAGGCGCTGTCATTGCTGCGTCTCGCCTGCCGGGCCTCTTCATCCTGCAGGCCCGGATGTCCGCCCTCGACAATCAGCCCGCGCAGGCCCGCGCGCGGCTGGCAGGCAAAGTTCATCGCCACCCGGCCGCCCAGCGAGTAGCCGATCAGCCAATACTTATGTATGTTGTAACTATCAAGCGTAGCCTGCAGCAGGGCATTGACTGCGGAAAAATCCTGTACCGCGATATCCGCGGAGCCGCCGTGGCCCGGCAGATCCAGATACAGCCGCGGCCAGGCAGGAAAAGCGTCACCTACTTCCCGCCACTCATTGCGGTCACCGGAAAAACCGTGCAGGAACACCAACCAGGGATAGCCCGGCTGGCCGTTTTCGACAGTAGCGCTAAGGATCACAGGCGGCTTACCTGCGCCAGCAGTTGCTGGAGCGTCTGCGTGCCGTCGGTCTCATTGACCGCCAGCTCAATCACCGTCGCCCCGGCGCGGCGCCAGGCGCCGGCCAGCGCCTCATCCAGCGACTGCCAGTCATCAGGGCGATGATAGGCCAGGCCGAACATCGCCGCCGCGTGGCTAAAATCGACGTCCTGCGGCATTAAATAGAACTGCCGACGCTCGTCCTGCGGCGTCGGCAGCATGGAGAAGATCTGCCCACCGTTGTTGTTCACTACGATCAGCACCAGCGGCGCCGATACCTGACGCAGCAGGGCCAGCGAGTTGAGATCGTATAACGCCGACAGATCGCCGACGATCGCTAACGTCGGCCGCGCGCTGGCGCGCTGTACGCCGGCGGCAGTGGCGATCAAGCCATCAATCCCGCTGGCGCCGCGGTTGCTGTAGACCGGATACCCGGCCGGTAGTTGCCCCAGGGCGTCGATCAGGCGTACTACCAGGCTGTTGCCGACGAAAAGTTGCCCCTGCTCCGGTAGGTAGCGCCGAATACGCTGCGCCAGCTGCGCTTCGCCAAAAGGTTCGCTGCTGGCGACCGCGGCCTGCCACGCCTGGCGGGAGAGCTCAGGAATGTCCGTCGCCCACGGCTGGCGTTTCTCCGCCGGATGCAGTTCAAGCCAGCGCTCAACGCTTGAGAACAGACGACGACCGCGGTGCTGCGCCGGATCGAGGCGACCGGGCAGATTATCCACCAGCCAGTACTCATCCGGCTCACAGGTGGCCTGCCACTGCAGCACGCGTTTGCCGGTCAGGCTGCTGCCGAGCTGGACGATGATTTGCGCCTGCGCCAGCTCGCTGACCGCTTTGCCGTTACCCAGCCACAGATCGGCGCACGGCAGCGGCTGCCCGGTCTGCGACAGGACATCGCCGATCAGCGGCCAGCCGAGGGTCTGCGCCCATTCAGCCACTTTTTTACCTTCCGCGGCGCTCATCCTGCCCGCGACCACGACGCCGCGCTTTTGCCGCCAGAAGAACCAGTCGCGCTGTTTCTCACTCTCCATCTGCAGCGCCTGGCGCAGCCAGGGTTTATCGCTCTGCCACCAGTTACCGAGCTGCTGTTGCCACTCCAGCCCGGTATCGTCCATATCGCCATATAGCGGCTCAGCGAACGGGCAGTTAATATGCACCCCACCGGCGTGCAGCGCCCCCAGCGCCTGGTCAATGGTCGAGACCAGCCAGCGGGCGGAAATATCCTGTGAGGGACGCGGCAGGGAAATCGTCTGCGACGGATGGGAGGCAAACATCCCCGGCTGGCGGATGGCCTGGTTCGCGCCGCAGTCGATCAGCTCCGGCGGGCGGTCGGCGGTTAGCAGGATCAGCTTTTCCCCGGTGAGGCCCGCCTCAATCAGCGCCGGATAGAGGTTCGCAGTGGCAGTCCCGGAGGTAACAATCACCGCCACCGGCTGCCGGCTGGCCTTCGCCAGACCGAGCGCCAGGTGGCCGAGGCCGCTTTCGTCAAAATGGGTATGATGGATAAAGGCGCGGTTTTCCGCCGCCGCCAGGGTTAAGGGTGTCGAACGCGAGCCCGGCGCGATGCAGATATGCTGTACGCCGTGGCGCGTTAAAGCTTCCAGAATCACCGCCGCCCAGCGTCGGTTAAATGCGCTTACTGACATGAAATTGTCCGCTATCAAATATTGATGCTAAGTATAGATAAGGCAAAGTGACGTCGTTTTGATATGTATCGTCATTCCCGGCTTATGGACAGAGCAGCGAGCGCAGCCCGGCCGCTTTGTTGTCAATCTCCTGCCACTCCTGCTGCGCATCGGAGCCGCTGACGATCCCCGCCCCGGCATACAGTCGCAGGGTGTCGTTCTCAACTTTCGCCGAACGCAGCGCCACGCAAAACTCGCTTTGCGCCAGCGACAAATAGCCAGCGGAACCGGCATACCATTCGCGGGAAAACGGTTCATGGCGCTGAATGAACGCCAGCGCCGCCCGGCGTGGCAGGCCTGCCACCGCGGCGGTGGGCTGCAGCTGCAGCAGACAGCGGCTGTCGTCGGGCTCCGCCAGCTCGGTCCAGATGCAGCGTCGGAGATGCTGCACCTTACGCAGCCTCACCACCTGCGGTGGCAGGACGTCCAGCGTCGAGGCCTCACTCTGCAGGCGCTGGCAAATATCCTCCACCACCAGCATGTTTTCCCGTTGGTTTTTGTCGTCTTTCATTAACCAGTCGGCCAGCTGCTGCGCCTTCGCGTCGTCCAGATGGTTTGCAACGGTTCCCGCCAGCGCTTCGGTGCGCAGCAGTGTGCCGCGCCGGCGCAACAGCCGCTCCGGCGTGGAGCCGAAAAACGCCTGCCGGGCATTGAACGCCATCAGGAAATGAAAACAGTTGAGATTGCTGCTGCGGCTGGCCGCCATAATGCTCACGGCATCTAACGGGGCGGCAAACTGCAGGTCAGTTGCCCGCGCCAGCACCACTTTATCCATTTCACCGGCGCTAATTGCCTCGGTGGCCCGCGCAATCATTGCCTGCCACTGAGGATAATCGGATGAGTGGCGCTCGCTCAGCGGAGACGGGATGGCGCCAGGGGTCGCCTGAGCGGTGCTCAGGCTGGCGAGAAACACGCGCGCCGCCGCGGCATCGTCGCGCAGGGAAAGGTCGCTATGGAGCACCAGCCGCAGCACGGCCCTGCCGCCGCACCGACGCCACTCCAGTCGCGGCAGCACCAGGCAACCCTGCTGCGGTTCGAACGCATTCAGGCCGCAGATACGCAGATCCTGCTGCCCGGCCTGGCGTAAAAAGCGGTTCGCCGCGTCGAGCGAGGAAAAGGTTTTTACCGCCCCCAGCGTCGCCAGTTCCTCATCGCCATTACGCTGCTGCCAGTAAAACTGCGGCCATTGCGGCTGCTGGCCACACCACAGCAGCGGATCGAAGGCATCATTCAGCGGAAAGGCAATATCGATAATTCGCGTGCCGGGCGAGTCAGGAAAGGACTCATCCAGGCCGTCAGATAAACGGGCCAGCGCAGTGGAAACAGACAGCACGCAAACCTCCACGGTAGTAAAACCCCACATTATAAGGGGTTCGACGGCGGAATAGCAGTACCCATGACGAGGGAGCGGGTTTTCCTTACCCGCTGCCAGCGCCCGGACTGAAGTGCTTAAAAATCAGACAGCATGGTTTTCCCGCGCCATCCCGATGTGCGGGATGCCATCCTCATCATAGACCTCGGTCACTGGCGTAAAACCGAAGTGTGCGTAAAAAGATTGCAGGTGCGCCTGGGCGCCGAGGTAAATCGCCTTTTGGGGCCAGTGTTGCTGACAGCTGGCCAGCGCCTGCTCCATCAGCTGATAGCCGAGCTTCTCACCGCGCGCGGCGGGGCTGACGATGACCCGGCCAATCACCACCGGCGCAAACTCTTCTTCGCTTTTGAGGATCCGCGCGTAGGCCAGCAGTTCGCCATCGCGCCAGCCGAGCAGATGGCGATTTTCGCCGACTAAATCATCGCCGTCGACATCCTGATAAACGCACTGCTGCTCCACGACAAAAACTTCGCTGCGCAATTTCAGCAGCGCATACAGCTGGGGAACGGTGAGTTCACTATGGTGGAGATCCTGCCAGGTCATCATCTGCTGCTCCTTATTGATATACTGATACTTTGCGACTCGCCCTGAGGACACTGGACGATGGAATTAACTTTTTTGGGGACATCCGCCGGGGTGCCGACCCGCACGCGTAATATGACGTCGATAATACTCAATTTGCAACAGCCGACCCGCGCCGAAATGTGGTTGTTTGACTGCGGCGAAGGGACCCAGCATCAGTTTCTGCACACGCCCTATCATCCCGGCAAACTCAATAAAATTTTTATTACCCATCTGCACGGTGACCACCTGTTCGGCCTGCCCGGCCTGCTGTGCAGCCGTTCAATGCAGGGGAACTCTCTGCCCCTCACCCTCTACGGGCCAAAAGGGCTCAAAGAGTTTGTTGAGACCGCGCTGCGCCTGAGCGGTTCGTGGACCGACTATCCGCTCACCATCATCGAAGTCGGCCCCGGCCTGCTCTTCGACGAAGAGGGCTATCGGGTGACGGCGTTCCCGCTCAGCCATCCGGTGGAGTGTTACGGCTATCGCATTGAGCAGCATGATAAGCCCGGCACCCTGGACGCCGCCCGGCTGATTGCCGACGGCGTGCCTTCAGGACCGCTGTTTCATCAGCTCAAGCGCGGCCAGCGCGTCACGCTGGAAGATGGTCGGATCATCGACGGCAGCCGCTATCTGGGCCCCGCCACGCCGGGTAAAACGCTGGCCATTTTTGGCGATACCGCCCCTTGCCCGCAGGCGCTGGAGATGGCGCGCGGCGCGGATGTGATGGTCCACGAGACCACCCTTGAACAGGCGATGGCGGAGAAAGCCAATAGCCGCGGCCACTCCTCCAGCCAGCAGACCGCGACGCTTGCCAAAGAAGCGGGGGTCGGCACGCTAATCGCCACCCACTTTAGCTCGCGCTACGATGCCGAAGGCTGCCTGCGCATGCTGGCGGAATGCCGGGAAGTTTTCGCCAATACGCTACTGGCGGAGGATTTTATGGTCTATCGGCTGGCGTAAACCGCAGGCATAAAAAAACCGCCGACAAGTCGGCGGTTAATTCAGTTCACCAGCAATTTGATTACATCAGCGGCGTCGCCAGCTGCACGATGCTAATCAGCGGCTGCGGCCAGATACCGAGCACCAGCACCAGCAGCGCGGAGATCAGCACCACGATACCGCCGGCGCTGTACTGCCAGTTGGACGGCGCATCGCGATTCAGTTGCTCCGGCGCGCTCAGGTACAGGCTCACTGCCACGCGCAGGTAGTAGTAGAGACCGATCGCCGAGCCGACAACCACCGCGGCAACCAGCCACCACAGATGCGCATGCACACCGACGGCCAGCACGTAGAACTTACCGATAAAGCCGAGGGTCATCGGGATGCCGGCCAGGGAGAGCATCATCACCGTCATCACAGCCGACAGGATCGGACGGTGCCAGAACAGGCCGCGGTAGGAGAACAGCGAGTCAGCATCCGGGCCGCGGTACGGGCTGGACATCAGGCTGACCACGCCGAACGCGCCGAGGCTGCTGAACAGGTAACCGGCCAGGTAGACGCCCACGGCTTCCATCGACATTTCACCGCTCTGCAGGGCAATCAGCGCCACCAGCAGATAGCCGAGATGGGAGATGGAAGAGTAACCGAGCAGGCGCTTAATGTTGGTCTGGCTCAGCGCCATCAGGTTACCGAAGATGATAGAGGCGAAGGCGATCAGGCCCAGCACCACGCGTACCGCTTCGCTGTTGCCCACCGGCATGTACAGGAACAGACGCATCACTACGCCGAAGATAGCGATCTTGCTGGCGGTCGCCAGGAAGGTGGAGACCGGCGCAGGCGCCCCCTGGTAAACGTCCGGCGTCCACAGGTGGAACGGCACCAGCGACAGTTTAAAGCCAAGACCGACAATCATCAGGCCAAGACCCGCCAGCAGCAGCGGCTCGTGCAGCATGTTGTCCGCCAGGCTTTTGCCCAGCGCGAGGAAGGACAGGTTGCCGGAGTTCGCATACACCAGCGCCATACCGAACAGCAGGAAAGAAGACGCTGCGGCGGAGAGGATAGTGTATTTGATGCTCGCTTCCAGCGAACGCTTCTGGCGGAAGGCGTAGCCGACCAGGCCGAACAGCGGCAGCGAGATCAACTCGATGCCGAGGAACAGCGCAGCCAGATGATTGGCGCCGGCCAGCAGAATGCCACCCAGGGCGGCGATCAGCACCAGCAGGTAGAACTCTTCTTTATTGTCCTTGTAACCCTCAAGCCATGGGTAGGCGAAAGTACAGGTCGCGAGGCTCGCCAGCAGCACCAGCCCGGTATAGAGCATGGCGTAGCCGTCAACGCGGATCAGCGGGGTGACGTCCATGGCCCCGTTCTGGCCAACAAACCAGAGCGAGACCAGCGCGGCGTTAAGTCCGATGACCGACAGCGTGGCATTGAGAAAATGATTGCGTCGCCACGCAATGGAGAGCATCACAACCACCACCGTCAAGCCGACGATCAGCAGCGGTAGCAGTGCGATCAGTTGTTGTGGAGTTATTGTCATGGCGAATTACGGCCTTGTAGTAGAAACAGAATTAACAAACCACTGCTGAATGTTGCTCATCGCAGCATGCGAGGTGTCGAGGATCGGCTGCGGGAAGAAGCCCAACAGCACCAGCAGCACCACCAGCAGCAGGATGATAGACAGTTCACGCAGGGACATCCCCGGCAACTCTTTCGCCGCCACTTCGCTTTTCGCTTTACCGAAGTAGGCGCGATGCAGCATCGACAGCGAGTAAACAGACGCGAATACCAGACCAAATGTCGAGATAATGGTGATCACCGGCACCACTTTATAGCTGCCGAACAGGATCATAAATTCGCCGACGAAGTTACCGGTACCCGGCATCCCCAGGGTGGCGACAGCGAAGAACATCGACATCGCCGGCAGCCATTTAATTTTGCTCCACAAGCCGCCCATCTGGCGCATATCGCGGGTGTGCAGACGTTCGTACAGCTGACCGCACAGAATAAACAGACCCGCCGCGGACAGACCGTGGGCAATCATCTGGATCACCGCGCCTTGATACGCCAGCTGGCTACCGGTGTAGATTGCAATCAGCACGAAGCCCATGTGGGACACAGAGGTGTAGGCGATCAGGCGTTTGATATCGGTCTGGGCGAAGGCCATCCACGCGCCGTAGAAGATACCGATCACACCCAGCCACATGGCGATGGGCGCAAACTCAGCGGAGGCGTTCGGGAACAACGGCAGCGCAAAGCGCAGCAGACCGTAGGCCGCGGTTTTCAGCAAGATGCCCGCGAGGTCGACGGAACCAGCAGTCGGTGCCTGGGAGTGGGCGTCCGGCAGCCAGCCGTGCAGCGGGACCACCGGCATTTTCACCGCGAAAGCGATGAAGAAGCCGAGCATCAGCAGGTATTCCACGCCGTGAGACATTGGGGTTTTCAGCAGATCTTCATAGTTGAAGGTCCACACGCCGGTGGCGTTGAAGTGGACGAAGGCCAGCGCCAGAATAGCGATCAGCATCACCAGGCCGCTCGCCTGGGTATAGATGAAGAACTTGGTGGCTGCCGTGATACGCGTTTTACCGTCAGAGGCTTTGTGACCCCACAGCGCGATCAGGAAGTACATCGGCACCAACATCATTTCCCAGAAGAAGAAGAACAGGAACATGTCGATGGCGAGGAACACTCCGATGACGCCGCCCAGGATCCACATCAGGTTGAGGTGGAAAAAGCCCTGGTATTTTTCGATTTCACGCCACGAACAGAGCACCGCCAGCACGCCGAGCAGGCCGGTCAGCACCACCATCAGCAGTGACAGGCCGTCAATCGCCAGATGGATGCTAATGCCAAAGCGTGGGATCCACGGCAGCACGAATTCCGACTGCCATTGCGGAATACCCGCGGATTGCGTCAGAGAATAGCCGCCCTGCATCCACAGCTGCAGGCCAAGCACCAGCGTCAGTCCCATGGTAATCAGCGCGATCCAGCGCGGCACTTTCACGCCAAAGCGTTCGGTCTGCCAGCACAGGAAGCCGCCGATGAAGGGAATTAATATTAGCCAGGGTAGTAACATGGCGATTTTTATTCCTTGTTAAAGTCCCGTTCAGGACCGATTTTCAACGAATTCGACTACATTCACGTTTGAGTGCGGTTTGTTGTGTCGGGTGGCGCTTCGCTTACCCGACCTACGGTCTCGTAGGCCCGGTAAGCGAAGCGCCACCGGGCAAAACCGCGCGATCAAATCAACGCAATATCATCAACAGCGCCAGCACCACCACCGCGCCGATGCTCATTGAAGCCACATACCAGCGCAGATAGCCGTTCTCGCTCACCAGCAGGCCTTTACCTGCAAAGCGGGAGAGGATCGCCGGGATATTCATCAACGCGTTCAGCGGATCGCGCTTCAACAGCCAGGCAATCCCGAGGAATGGTTTCACGAATACTTTGTCGTATAACCAGTCGAAGCCCCAGGCATGGAACCACCAGGTACCGAAGAAGCGGCCAGGCGCGCTGTTGGCGATGGAGGTCACCAGCGTGCGTTTGCCCAGCCACAGCCAGGCGGCGATCAGAATACCGGCAATGGCGATGATCCCGGAGGCAATCTCCAGCGTCATCACGCTACCGTGCGCCAGCTCAGTGGTCTGCGGCAGCACCCCTTCCAGCGGCGGCACAATCAGCGCGCCAACGAAGGTGGACAACACCAGCAGCACAATCAGCGGCAGATGGTGGGTGATCCCCTTCCCTGCGTGCGCGTGAATTTGCTCTTTACCGTGGAATACGATGAAAATCATCCGGAAAGTATAGAGCGAGGTCATAAAGGCACCGACCAGGCCCGCCACCATCAGATTGATATGGCCGTTGGCCATCGCCCCTGCCAGAATCTCATCCTTACTGAAGAAGCCTGCGGTGATAAGCGGCAGAGCGGACAGCGCCGCGCCCCCCACCAGGAAGCAGACGTATACCAGTGGAATGGATTTACGCAGGCCGCCCATCTTGAAGATGTTCTGTTCGTGATGGCAGGCCAGAATCACCGAACCAGACGACAGGAACAGCAGCGCTTTAAAGAACGCGTGAGTCATCAGGTGGAAAATAGCCGCATCCCAGGCCTGCACGCCCAGCGCGAGGAACATGTAGCCAATCTGGCTCATGGTCGAGTAAGCCAGCACGCGTTTGATATCGGTCTGCACCAGCGCGGCGAAGCCCGCCAGCACCAGGGTGACCGCCCCGACGATACCCACCAGATGCAGTACTTCCGGCGTCATCAGGAACAGGCCGTGGGTACGGGCGATCAGGTATACGCCCGCGGTGACCATGGTCGCGGCGTGGATCAGCGCGGAGACCGGCGTCGGGCCCGCCATCGCATCGGCAAGCCACGTTTGCAGCGGCAGCTGAGCAGATTTACCGACCGCGCCGCCGAGCAGCATCAGCGTCGCCCACTGCAGCGTGGTGCTGCCGTTAGCGAAGTGCTGCGGCGCCAGCTCAACCATTTCGCGGAAGTTAAGGGTACCGAGTTCGTTATAAAGAATGAACAGCGCGAAGGCGAGGAACACGTCGCCGACGCGGGTCACCACAAACGCTTTCATCGCTGCGGCGCCGTTCTTCGGATCGGTGTAGTAGAAACCGATCAGCAGGTACGAACAGAGACCTACCCCTTCCCAACCCAGGTACATCAGCAGCAGGTTATCGGCCAGAACCAGAACCACCATGCTGGCGATAAACAGGTTGGTGTAAGCGAAGAAGCGGGAGTAGCCCTCTTCGCCGCGCATGTACCAGGAGGCGAACATGTGGATCAGGAAGCCGACGCCGGTCACCACGGAGAGCATGGTCAGCGACAGGCCGTCCAGCACCAGGTTGAAACCGATATTGAAATCTCCGACCGACATCCAGGTCCACAGCGGTACGCTGACCGCCTGTTTGCCGTTAGCGAAAAAGTCAACGCCAACGTACGCGGTGACCAGCGCCGCCAGGCCTACCGACCCCATGCCAACGGTGGCGGAAAGGTTTTCCGACCAGCGTCCGCGGGAGAAGGCCAGCAGCACAAAGCCAATCAATGGCAAAAGAATGGTTAAGGCAAGCATGTTCATCCACGCAACTCACTTACTGAATCGATGTTCAGGTTCTGGCGGCGACGATGGAGCTGCAGCAGCAGCGCCAGGCCGATACTCGCTTCCGCAGCCGCGAGGCTGATGGCGAGGATATACATTATCTGACCATCTGCCTGGCCCCAGTAGCTACCCGCCACCACAAAGGCCAGCGCGGCGGCGTTAATCATGATTTCCAGGCTAATCAACATAAACAGCAGATTGCGGCGGATCACCAGCCCCGTGAGACCAAGCACAAACAGGATGGCCGCGAGGATCAGTCCATGTGTTAAGGGGATCATGCGTGTTCCTCCGTTTTTCGTTTGTCGCTGTCGTTCACGCGGTTGCTCAGCACCTCGCCGGCGCGCTCTTCGCGGCCAATGTGGAAGGCGACCACCAGGCCCGCCAGCAGCAGCATGGAGGCCAGCTCCACCGCCAGGACGTACGGCCCAAACAGCGCAATACCGACTTCTTTAGCGTTGATCGCCGCGCCGTCGATACCCTGGTCATTGATGCCCAGGATGGCGTAAACGATAACCACCAGCAGCACCGCGGAGAGGATGGCCGGGCCAATCCAGATCCCCGGCTGCAGCCATTTGCGTTCCTGTTCGATCTCGGTGCCGCCCAGGTTGAGCATCATCACCACGAACACGAACAGCACCATGATGGCCCCGGCGTAAACGATGATTTCCAGCGCACCGGCGAAGTACGCGCCCAGCGAGAAGAACACCCCGGCAATCGCCAGCAGCGAAATAATCAGGTACAGCAGCGCGTGCACCGGATTGGTGTGGGTGACGACCCGCAAGGTTGCGAGGATGGCTATCAGGCCACAGATATAAAAAGCGAATTCCATTGCCCCTCTCCTTACGGTAACAGGCTCTTGACGTCGATTGGCTTAGCTTCGTTTTCCGCTTCGCCCTTATCTTTGCCGTCGATTGCCATACCCGCCATCCGGTAGAAGTTATATTCCGGGTATTTGCCCGGACCGGAAATCAGCAGATCCTCTTTTTCGTACACCAGATCCTGACGCTTGTATTCACCCAGCTCGAAGTCCGGGGTCAACTGGATCGCCGTGGTCGGGCACGCCTCTTCGCACAGGCCGCAGAAAATGCAGCGTGAGAAGTTGATGCGGAAGAACTCCGGGTACCAGCGCCCGTCTACCGTCTCTGCTTTCTGCAGCGAGATACAGCCCACCGGGCAGGCTACCGCACACAGGTTACAGGCGACGCAGCGCTCTGCACCGTCCGGATCGCGGGTCAGCACGATGCGGCCGCGATAGCGCGGCGGCAGATAGACCGGCTCTTCCGGGTACATCCGGGTTTCACGTTTGGCGAAGGCATGCAGGCCAATCATCCAGATACTGCGGACCTGGGTGCCGAACCCCACCAATAATTCTTTTAAGGTCATGTTCAATTCACCCCTTATTGCGCCTGCCAGAGAATGACAGCCGCCGTTACCAACAAGTTGACCAGCGTTAACGGCAGGCATACCTTCCAGCCAAAGGACATTACCTGGTCATAGCGCGGACGCGGTAATGATGCGCGGATCAAAATGAACATCATCATGAAGAACGCGGTTTTCAGCGCGAACCAGATGAAAGGAGGTAACCACGGGCCATTCCAGCCGCCGAAGAACAGCGTGACGATCAGCGCTGAAACGGTGACGATACCGATGTATTCACCGACGAAGAACAGACCGAATTTCATACCGGAATATTCAATGTGGTAACCATCGGCCAGCTCCTGCTCCGCTTCCGGCTGGTCGAACGGGTGACGGTGGCACACCGCCACGCCGGCGATGGCGAAAGTCACGAAGCCAAAGAACTGCGGGATGACGTTCCACAGATGCGCCTGGTTGTTGACGATATCGGTCATGTTGAATGACCCCGCCTGCGCCACCACGCCCATCAGGGAGAGACCGAGAAACACTTCGTAGCTCAGGGTCTGCGCAGATGCACGCATCGCCCCCAGCAGTGAGTATTTGTTGTTGCTCGACCAACCGGCGAACAGGACTGCGTAAACCGCCAGGCCTGCCATCATCAGGAAGAACAGGATGCCGATGTTCAGGTCAGCGACCACCCAGGTCGGGCTCACTGGTACAATAGCGAAAGCCAGCAGCAGCGAGGTAAAGGCGATAACCGGCGCCAGAGTAAAGATCACCCGATCGGAGAAGCGCGGGATCCAGTCCTCTTTAAAGAACATCTTGATCATGTCGGCGACCAGCTGCAGCGAACCGCCCCAGCCCACGCGGTTAGGCCCGTAGCGGTTCTGGAACAGACCGAGCAGACGACGCTCGCCGAAGCTCATGAACGCGCCACAGGTGACGACCACCAGCAGAATGACCACGGCCTTCAGGATGCTTAACAGAATGTCGATAAGATCCGGTGTTAACCAGCTCATGCTTTCGCCTCCTGCAGTGAATCAATACGCGATCCGGTCAGCACCGGCGCAATGCCCGGCATGCCCATCGGTAAGCCAACCTGTCCTGCGGTCAGCCCTTCAGAGATAACCAGCGGCAAACGCAGGGTCTGGCCTTCCACGCTAAAGGAGAGCATTGCCCCGGCGTTAACGCCAAGCTTCGCGGCATCCGCCGGGTTCAGCTTGATGTACGGCTCAGGCATCCGGCTCTGGAACACCGGCGCGCGCTGTGACAGCTCATCGCTACCAAACAGGTGGTAATACGGCGCGATACGCCATTTGCCCTCTTCCGCCTGGAAGCTGGCCGGCACCGCGGTGAAATACTCCAGCCCGTTGGCGGACGCTTCAAACAGTCGAACACCCGGATCGCCGTGGCGCAGTTTGCCGCCCACTTCATCCTGGAACTTGTTCCATGCCTGCGGGGAGTTCCAGCCCGGCGCCCAGGCGAACGGGATCTGCGAACGCGGGGCGGACGGCTGGTTGTTCCCTTCCATGGAGAAGGCGAACATGGTGTCTTTATCCTGCGGCTGACGCGGCTCGTGCACGCTGATGTTGGCGCGCATCGCCGTGCGGCCGCTGTAGCGGTGTGGTTCACGCGCCAGCTTCTGACCGCGGATGCGGAAGGTCGCATCCGGCGCGGCATCTTTAATGCCCGCCAGCTGCGGCAGCGCGGCAATCGCCGCATCGATGACGTGGTCCAGCTGCGTCCAGTCAACCTGACGGTTGTTGACGGTGCTGTGCAGCGAATGCAGCCAGCGCCAGCTCTCCAGCATCACGGTTTTCGCATCGTAGTAAGCCGGATCGTAAACCTGGAAGAAACGCTGGGCGCGGCCTTCGTTGTTCACCACAGTCCCGTCGCTTTCCGCAAAGCTTGCGGCAGAGAGCACCAGGTGCGCTTTGTCCATAATCGCGGTGCGCTGATGGTCAACCACCATCACCAGCGGGGCTTTCGCCAGCGCAGCGTCAACGCGCGCGGCGGAAGCATGACGGTGAAGGTCGTTTTCCAGCACGATAACCGCGTCGGCGGCGCCGCTTTCCAGTTCGTCCAGCGCCTCTTCAAGCGAGCCGCCGCCGATCATGCCCAGACCGACGCTGTTCACCGCGCGGGCAACCATCGTGATGCCAACATCGGCGCCGCGGCCCTTCAACGCTTTCGCCACGTTAGCGGCAGCCTGAATGATTTCCATGCTGCCGGCGTTAGTGCCGGAGATAATCAGCGGTTTTTTCGCCCCGGCCAGCGCCTGAACGATGACATCGACTTTGCCCTGCAGATCCTGACTCAGGCCGTCAACCGCCGGCGCGCTATCATCCAGCGCATGGGCGATAGCAAAGCCCAGACGCGCCTGATCTTCCACCGGCGCGCGGTAGGTCCACGCCGCGATGTCATCGAGGCGGGTGTCATCGATGTTGGTGACGAATAGCGGGTGCTTGGCGCGCTGGCCGATGTTGAGAATGGCCGCAATCTGCCAGTCGGCCACTTTCTGCGCCGCCGCCATTTCGCGTGCTTTCCCTTTCACCGCCTGGCGTACCGCCAGGGCCACGCGCGCGCCGGTCTGGGTAATGTCTTCGCCCAGCACCAGTACCGCATCGTAGGATTCGATATCTCGCAGCGTCGGGGTATGGATCCCACCTTCGCGCAGCACTTTGAGCATCATCTGCAGGCGCGCTTGTTCGCCTTTAGCGATGCCGGTATAGAAGTTGTCGGCGCCCACCAGCTCGCGCAGCGCGAAGTTGCTTTCAATACTGGCGCGCGGGGAACCGATACCGATCACTTTCTTCGACTGGCGCAGAATATCTGCCGCCCCCTGCATCGCCTGCTCGGCGTTGAGCGCAATCAGATCGTCGCCGCGGCGCTGAACCGGCTGACGCGGACGGTCTTTCAGGTTGACGTAGCCATAGCCGAAACGGCCGCGGTCGCAGAGGAAGTAGCGGTTAACGGTCCCGTTATAGCGGTTTTCGATACGACGCAGCTCGCCATAGCGTTCGCCAGGGCTGATGTTACAGCCGATGGAGCACTGCTGGCAGATGCTCGGCGCAAACTGCATGTCCCACTTACGGTTATAACGCTCGGAGTGCGTTTTGTCGGTGAAGACGCCGGTCGGGCAGACTTCCACCAGGTTACCGGAGAACTCGCTTTCCAGCGTGCCATCTTCCGGGCGGCCGAAGTAGACGTTGTCGTGCGCGCCATAGACGCCCAGATCGGTGCCGTCGGCATAATCTTTGTAGTAGCGCACGCAGCGGTAGCAGGCGATGCAGCGGTTCATTTCGTGCGAAATAAACGGCCCCAGATCCTGATTACGGTGGGTACGTTTGGTGAAACGATAGCGGCGGAAGCTATGGCCGGTCATCACCGTCATATCCTGCAGGTGGCAGTTGCCACCCTCTTCGCAGACCGGGCAATCGTGCGGGTGGTTAGTCATCAACCACTCCACCACGCTTTCGCGGAACTGCTTCGCTTCGCCGTCGTCGATAGAAATAAAGGTGCCGTCGGATGCCGGAGTCATACAGGACATCACCAGGCGACCACGCGTGTCTTCCGCGTTCTGATATTGCTTCACCGCACACTGGCGGCAAGCACCGACGCTCCCTAGCGCCGGGTGCCAGCAAAAGTAGGGAATATCAAGACCAAGAGAGAGACAAGCCTCTAGCAGGTTGTCCGCCCCGTTGACCTCGTATTCTTTGCCGTCTACATGAATCGTAGCCATTTGCGTGCTTCCAAAAATAAAAAACCTTTGATTACCAGCGCGTCTTAAGCAGGTTCGGCTGAATCCCGTTGATTGCATGGGTATTGCTGAACTGCTGCTTAATGCCAGCCTCGAATTCTTCGCGGAAATATTTAATCGCGCTCTGTAGCGGTTCGACCGCACCCGGCGCGTGCGCGCAGAAGGTTTTACCCGGGCCCAGGAATCGACACAGTTGCTCAAGCGTTTCGATATCGCCAGGCTGGCCTTCGCCGCGCTCCAGGGCGCGCAGGATCTTCACGCTCCACGGCAGACCATCGCGGCACGGCGTACACCAGCCGCAGGACTCGCGGGCAAAGAACTCTTCAAGGTTGCGCACCAGCGAGACCATGTTGATCTCGTGGTCAACGGCCATCGCCAGCGAGGTGCCCAGACGGCTGCCCGCTTTACCAATGCTTTCAAACTCCATCGGCAGATCGAGGTGCGCTTCGGTGAGGAAGTCGGTCCCTGCCCCGCCCGGTTGCCAGGCTTTAAACTTCAGGCCATCGCGCATGCCGCCGGCGTAATCTTCGAGGATCTCACGCGCGGTGGTGCCGAACGGCAGCTCCCAGACGCCCGGATTCTTCACCCGGCCGGAGAAGCCCATCAGCTTGGTGCCAGCATCTTTGCTGGTGGAAATGTTCTGGTACCACTCGACGCCGTTGGCGAGGATCGCCGGCACGTTGCACAGGGTTTCCACGTTGTTGACGCAGGTCGGCTTGCCCCACACGCCGGAGCTCGCCGGGAACGGCGGCTTGGAGCGCGGGTTGGCGCGGCGGCCTTCGAGGGAGTTGATCAGCGCTGTCTCTTCACCACAGATATAGCGCCCTGCCCCGGTGTGGACAAACAGTTCGAAGTCAAACCCGGTGCCGAGGATGTTTTTGCCCAACAGGCCCGCTTCAGTGGCTTCGGCAATCGCGCGACGCAGATGCTGTGCCGCTTCAATATATTCGCCGCGCAGGAAGATGTAGCCGCGGTACGCTTTCAGCGCAAACGCGGAGATCAGCATGCCTTCCACCAGCAGGTGCGGCAGCTGCTCCATCAGCAGACGGTCTTTATAGGTACCCGGCTCCATTTCATCGGCGTTACACAGCAGGTAACGGATGTTCATGGATTCGTCTTTCGGCATCAGGCTCCACTTCAGACCCGTGGAGAAGCCTGCGCCGCCGCGCCCTTTCAGGCCAGCGTCTTTTACCGCCGTGACGATTTCATCCGGCGCCATCCCGGTCAGGGCTTTACGCGCCCCTTCGTAGCCATTTTTGCTGCGATACTCGTCCAGCCATACCGGCTGCTTGTCGTCGCGCAGACGCCAGGTGAGTGGATGCGTTTCCGCAGTACGAATTACGGTTTTCATTTGTACTGCTCCAGCAGGTCAGGAATTGCCTCCGGCGTCAGATGACTGTGAGTGTCCTCATCGATCATCATGGTCGGTCCCTTGTCGCAGTTGCCCAGGCAGCAGGTCGGCAGCAGCGTGAAGCGGCCGTCAAAGGTGGTCTGCCCTGGCTTAATATTCAGCTTCTTCTCAATCGCAGCCTGAATACCCTGATAACCGGTGATGTGGCACACCACGCTGTCGCAGTAGCGGATCACGTGACGGCCAACCGGCTGACGGAAAATCTGGCTGTAAAATGTTGCCACGCCTTCGACGTCGCTCGCCGGGATCCCCAGCACATCGGCGATCGCATAGATCGCGCCATCCGGCACCCAGCCGCGCTGTTTCTGAACGATTTTCAGCGCTTCGATGGACGCCGCACGCGGGTCTTCGTAGTGGTGCTTCTCGTGCTCAATAGCCTCACGTTCTGCCGCACTCAGCTCAAAAGCCTCGGTTTGTGGTTGTTGATTCTCGTGCATAATTAGCGGTCCACGTCTGACATAACAAAATCGATACTACCCAGATAGACAATCAGGTCGGATACCAGGCTGCCGCGAATAGCCGACGGGATTTGCTGCAGGTGCGCAAAGCTCGGCGTACGGACGCGGGTACGGTAGCTCATGGTGCTGCCGTCGCTGGTCAGGTAGTAACTGTTAATCCCTTTGGTCGCCTCAATCATCTGGAAGGACTCGTTGGCCGGCATCACCGGGCCCCACGATACCTGCAGGAAGTGGGTGATCAGGGTTTCGATATGCTGCAGCGTGCGCTCTTTCGGCGGCGGCGTCGTCAGCGGGTGATCCGCTTTGAACGGGCCTTCCGGCATATTGTCGAGGCACTGCTGAAGAATGCGCAGGCTCTGGCGCAGTTCTTCGACTTTCAGCATCACGCGGGTGTAGCAGTCAGAAACGCCACCGCCGGTCGGGACTTCGAAGTCGAAGTTTTCATAACCAGAGTAAGGACGCCATTTACGCACGTCGAAGCCGATACCGGTGGCGCGCAGGCCTGCGCCGGTGGTGCCCCATTCCAGCGCTTCTTTCGCGGTGTAGGCGGCCACGCCGACGGAACGGCCTTTCAGAATGGTGTTGCGCAGGGCGGCTTTCTCATAAGAGTCGAGACGCTTCGGCATCCTCTCGAGGAATTCACGCAGCAGACGATCCCAGCCACGCGGCAGATCGTGGGCGACGCCGCCGATGCGGAACCACGCCGGGTGCATACGGAAACCGGTAATCGCTTCCACCAGATCGTAGATTTTCTGACGGTCGGTAAAGGCGAAGAAGACCGGCGTCATCGCGCCGACGTCCTGAATAAAGGTCGAGATATACAGCAGGTGGCTGTTAATACGGAACAGTTCGGAGAGCATCACGCGGATCACGTTGACGCGATCCGGCACGGTGATCCCGGCCAGTTTTTCCACCGCCAGCACGTACGGCATCTCGTTGACGCAGCCGCCGAGGTATTCGATACGATCAGTGTACGGGATATAGCTGTGCCAGGACTGACGCTCGCCCATCTTCTCGGCGCCGCGATGGTGATAGCCGATATCCGGCACGCAGTCGACGATCTCTTCGCCGTCCAGCTGCAGGATAATGCGGAACGCACCGTGGGCGGAGGGGTGGTTCGGGCCAAGGTTGAGGAACATAAAGTCCTCGTTTTCGGTCCCGCGCTTCATGCCCCACTCTTCCGGCTTGAAGGTTAACGCTTCCATCTCCAGATCCTGCTTGGCTTTGGTCAGCTCAAACGGATCGAATTCGGTGGCGCGCGCCGGGTAGTCTTTACGCAGCGGGTGGCCTTCCCAGGTCGGCGGCATCATGATGCGGCGCAGGTTCGGGTGACCATCGAAGGTAATGCCAAACATTTCCCAGGTTTCACGCTCATACCAGTTGGCGTTAGGGAACAGTTTGGTGAAAGTCGGCAGATGCAGATCGTTTTCTGACAGCGCCACCTTGAGCATGATGTCGCGGTTGCGGTCGATGGAAATCAGATGATAGAAAACGGAAAAATCCGCGGCGGGCAGGCCATCGCGGTGCGTGCGCAGACGTTCGTCCATGCCGTGCAGGTCAAACAGCATCACGTAAGGCTTCGGCAATTTCTTCAGGAAATCCCCCACCTCAAGCAGCTGTTCACGCTTCACCCATACCACCGGTACGCCGGTACGGGTAGGCTGAACGGTAAAGGCATCCGGCCCAAAGCGGTTGCGCAGTTCGCCGATCACTGGGTCATCGAGGTGATCGCGGGTTTGCCAGGCTGGTGCGGCGTCATGCGCGGTTAAATCGGTCATATTGTTCACCATTGCAAAAGGTCCGTGGTGACTGCCGGGCGAGACTTCGCGCTGTTGTAGATTGATTTGCGAAGTGGTAATCCCGCCCGCAGGCGCAAATTAAATCTCGTCCGGCGTCCGCAGATTGGTCACTGCAATACGTTCGCCGCGTTTACGCTCGCGTTCCGACTGCATATTGGCGCGATAAACGCCCTGATCGCCAACCACCCATGAAAGCGGGCGGCGCTCTTTACCAATGGACTCCTGCAGCAGCATCAGCGCCTGCATATAGGCCTCCGGACGCGGCGGACAACCCGGGATGTACACATCGACCGGAATAAATTTGTCCACACCCTGCACCACCGAATAGATGTCGTACATGCCGCCGGAGTTTGCACAGGCCCCCATGGAGATCACCCACTTCGGCTCCAGCATCTGATCGTAAAGACGCTGAATAACCGGTGCCATTTTGGTAAAGCAGGTGCCGGCAACCACCATCAGATCCGCCTGACGCGGGGAGGCACGCAGAACTTCTGCACCAAAACGCGCAACGTCATGCACCGCAGTGAATGACGTCACCATTTCCACATAACAGCAAGAAAGGCCGAAGTTATACGGCCAAATTGAGTTCTTACGGCCCCAGTTCACCATGTCATGCAGCGCGTGTTCGAGTTTCCCCATATACACGCTTTTATTGACTTCCTGCTCCAGGGGGTCGGTGACGATCTCCTGTTTTTGCAGGGGGTAACGGTCGTTCTCACCGTTAGGATCTATGCGGGTGAGCGTATAATCCATCTTATTGCCTCGCTTTTACTGCATATGACGGTTAGTGGGACTGTCTGTTTCCGGGTTAACCAGCGTGCGACGGGAACGCGCGGGCGTCCAGTCCAGTGCGCCGATGCGAACGAGATAAACCAGACCAGCCAGTAGCACTAAAATGAAAATTGCGGCTTCCACAAAGCCGACCCAGCCGCTCTCGCGGATAGAAGTCGACCATGCGTAGAGATACAGGGCTTCCACGTCGAAGATAACGAAGAACATGGCAACCAGATAAAACTTCGCAGAAAGACGTAAGCGGGCCGAACCAACGGAGTCGATCCCCGATTCAAACGGCGTGTTTTTGCTGCGCGCGCGCGCGCGACCGCCAAGGTACCAGCCGCCAACGAGCATGAGGCAGCACAGGCCGATAGCGATGATGAGAAATATAGCGAATGCCCAATGATGAGCGATGACTTCAGTGGATGTTGACATACGCATTGCTTAACCAAAAAAGTGTAGCGCCAAAACCCTCTGCTCTTACTGGCAGATGAACGCCACAGCGTTTCACGGGAGGAATAAAAAATAACCGTGCAAAAAAGCGTCCCTGGTAGATGTGAGAAGCCCAGATGCCGTGGCTTTTTACCCCTTTCTTTAACCTTTTGTCAACTTTAACAAAAGTTTTCACAACATTAATTTACATTGGAATCTTTTCATTAACATTAAATGCCCTTTTATGCGGAATAACCTTGCATACTGTTCGGTTTTAGTGTTGTTGAATCGTGTCCGTTTCCGTCGTAAATCAAAAGTACCCATCCATTTTGACAGGATTTAGCCTCGATTCCTCCCCCCAAAGAGGGGTATTTTCTTGATCTGTGACACGCTTTTGTTAATTACATCTGGAAAACGGCAACAATCCGTCCGGTTTTTTAACATTAGCAGGAAGTGTTGAAAGTGCCGTAAAAAGTCGACAAGGTGAGCGCTATGTCACGCCAGGTTGCTGATTTTTCTTGAAAGAAATAAAAAAAATATTCAAACCATCAATGATTGTGGCAAAAAAGAGCCAGCAGGGGGGAAAACCACCTCTGAGGCTCTTTTTTTGAACTTACATTCTGTTACTAGTTTTTGTGATCTTTGTTAGCATTATTGCCCTCACAAAACCAGGGTGTTTCCTCCCTCTTCCGGAGTAAGCGCTGACCCGGTGCACCAGGGGGAATTCTCCTGACTCAGAGACTGGAAAATCGCCTGCGGTAGTTCGCTCACCGTCTGCGGATTACAGCTAACGACATATCGGGTATCAGGTAGAAGGGGTAAACCATCGCTGATGCCAGCCACCCGCAGGTCAGCGCTCATCATTTCAACCGGCCGCGCCGTGACGCCCAGCCCGGCTTTCACTGCCGCTTTTACCCCGGACAGCGAAGAGGCGGCATGGGCCAGATGCCACGAGACATGGGCGGCTTCCAGCGCGGTAATAATGTCCTGACGGAACGGACCCGGCTCCTCCAGCAGGATAAGGGGAATCGACTCCCCTTTTGCCAGCACGTATTCCGCCGCACAGTACCAGAGCGTGGGCGACGTTCGCAGAGTAAAAGAGCTAAAACCATCAGGCTGATGCGTGGACAATGCCAGATCCACTCCCCCTTCGGCGAGCATCTCCATGATCGCGGCATGCGGATGCACTTTAATCTCCAGCGTCATTCGGGGATAGAAGCAACCGATGCGGTTTAACAGAAACGGCAGGATGGTATCGGCCGTCTCTTCCGACGCACCAATGGTCATCCCTCCCTGCAGGCTGCCATACATCAACGACAGGCAGGCCTCATCGTTAAAACGCAGGATTTTACGGGCATAACCCAGCAGCTGGATGCCCTGTTCGGTCAGTAGTTTGTTGCGCCCATGGCGGGCGAAAAGCTCTTTACCCACCAGCTGCTCCAGGCGTTGCATTTGCTGGCTGACTGCGGACTGGGTACGGCACACCGCGGCGGCGGCGGCGGCGAAGGTGTTCAGATCGGCGACCGCCACGAAGGTGCGAAGCAGATCGAGATCGAGGTTGAGTATCGGACGATTGGTATTAATCATGTTGTTCACTTACAGGCAGCTAACGCCGACCTGCCTTGTTGATGCTTCACGCCAGGTTTCCAGCTAATCCCTGAGCCTCGTGCTCACCCTTTCGATGGCGGATAAACAACTGGACGAACGTTATTACATGTCAAAGTACTCGTCTGGGCAAATGCGCAGAACCACGGAGTAATATATTGCTCGTATTTCTCATCGTTATTTATTGCCACGATCTGCCGGCCTTCATGCGTCGCTGCAATGACGCGGGCGGTTGTTACCAGAAAGCCTGTCTTTGCCGTGCTTTTACTAAAGAGAAAAGGAACAATAAAATCCTGTAATAACAATATATTAATCATCAATTTCACCGCAAAACCGCGGATTAACGCTGATATTAACGGCGATATTCTAACCGATATCCATCCTTTTTATAAGCCTTAATAAGGATTAACTCAGGTAATTTTAAATTTTTTTCAACATTTTATATAAATTAACAAACCTCAGATTATTACCTGTCAAAAATAAGAATATTGTGGGCGAGTGCTGTTTTTTATTAAAAATATTTAACATCAAAATCACAAATCAACGCTTAATTACCTTAAGGATAGCTTTTTTCGCTTACCGCTCTTTCTTGCGTTCTCTCTTACCACACAAAGAAACCAGATAAATGTTGGTTAAAATGACATTACGGTTACATATACGACCGAAAAATAGACATAAACAGGCATAAGCTATAGATTAAATCCCCACATGATAGATAAATCAATTACGCTTAAAATCCTGTATTAGCAAAATCTTCTCCTGCAAAGCCTTCAAAACAGCGGGGATGCGGAGTACATTGTTCCGTGCTGACTTCCACGGCAGGGAGTGGCAATAACAGCTAAAAAGGTCAAGATTCATGTCCCCCATCGAAAAATCCAGCAAGTTAGAGAACGTCTGTTATGACATCCGCGGCCCGGTTCTGAAAGAAGCGAAACGTCTTGAAGAAGAAGGCAATAAGGTTCTGAAACTGAACATCGGTAACCCGGCGCCGTTCGGCTTCGAGGCCCCCGACGAGATCCTCGTCGACGTCATCCGCAATCTCCCTACCGCCCAGGGGTACTGCGATTCGAAAGGATTGTACTCGGCGCGTAAAGCCATCATGCAGCATTACCAGGCGCGGGGAATGCGCGATGTCACGGTGGAAGATATCTACATTGGTAATGGCGTTTCTGAGCTGATTGTGCAGGCAATGCAGGCGCTGTTAAACAGCGGCGATGAGATGCTGGTTCCCGCCCCCGATTACCCGCTGTGGACAGCGGCGGTGTCGCTTTCCAGCGGCAAGGCGGTACACTACCTGTGCGACGAATCCTCTGACTGGTTCCCGGATCTTGACGATATCCGCGCGAAAATCACCCCGCGCACGCGCGGGATCGTGATCATTAACCCTAACAACCCCACCGGCGCCGTCTACTCCAAAGAACTGCTGCAGGAGATCGTCGAGATCGCCCGCCAGCATAACCTGATCATTTTCGCCGATGAAATCTACGATAAGATCCTCTACGACGACGCCGAGCATCATTCGATTGCCGCTCTCGCGCCTGACCTGCTGACCGTGACCTTCAACGGGCTGTCAAAAACCTACCGCGTTGCCGGCTTCCGTCAGGGCTGGATGGTGCTGAATGGGCCGAAAAAACACGCGAAGGGCTATATTGAAGGGCTGGAGATGCTGGCGTCGATGCGCCTGTGCGCCAACGTCCCGGCCCAGCATGCCATTCAAACCGCGCTCGGCGGCTATCAGAGTATCAGCGAATTTATTATTCCCGGCGGGCGTCTGTATGAACAACGCAATCGCGCCTGGGAGCTGATCAACGATATCCCGGGCGTTTCCTGCATGAAGCCAAAAGGCGCGCTGTATATGTTCCCGAAAATCGACGCGAAGCGCTTTAATATTCACGACGACCAGAAAATGGTGCTTGATTTCCTGCTGCAGGAAAAAGTCCTGTTGGTACAGGGAACCGCCTTTAACTGGCCGTGGCCGGATCATGTGCGCATCGTGACCCTGCCTCGCGAAGACGACCTGGAGATGGCGATCTCCCGCTTTGGCCGCTTCCTCTCCGGCTACCACCAGCTTTAATCGCTCCGCCGCCGGCATTTGCATCCGGCGGCGTTCCCTGCGCACAATGGAAGCCGATGTTGTCACTGATTAAGGGTTCCTATGAGTCAGAGTCATTTCTTTGCCCACCTCTCCCGCCTGAAACTTATCAACCGCTGGCCACTGATGCGCAACGTGCGCACCGAAAATGTTTCCGAGCACAGTCTGCAGGTGGCAATGGTTGCCCACGCGCTGGCGGCGATTAAAAACCGCAAATTTGGCGGCCAGGTCAACGCCGAACGTATCGCTCTGCTGGCGATGTACCACGATGCCTCCGAAGTGCTCACCGGCGATCTGCCTACCCCGGTGAAATACTTCAATTCACAGATTGCCCAGGAATATAAGGCGATTGAAAAGATTGCGCAGCAAAAACTGGTGGATATGGTCCCTGACGAGCTGCGGGATATTTTCGAACCGCTGATTGACGAGCACCACTACAGCGAGGAAGAGCAGTCGATCGTCAAACAGGCTGACGCCCTTTGCGCCTACCTGAAATGCCTCGAAGAACTGTCTGCAGGCAACAACGAATTTCTGCTCGCTAAAGGCCGTCTGGAAAAGACCCTGGAATCACGGCGCAGCGCGGAGATGGATTACTTTATGCAGGTATTTGTCCCAAGCTTCCAGCTATCGCTGGATGAAATTAGCCAGGATTCGCCGCTGTAACAGGCAGGCCGGGCAGCGGTTGCCCGGCCTGCCTGTATAGCTTAAAACGGGAAGAGTACCGGAATCAGCAGCACGCAGACCACCATCACCAGCACAGTGAAAGGGACGCCAATCTTCACAAAGTCGCTGAAGGAATACTTACCCGGGCCAAGCACCAGGGTGTTGACGGGCGAGGAAACCGGGGTCATAAATGCCGCCGATGCCGCCATCGCTACCACCATGGCAAAGGGATACGGCGATACGCCCATCGACTTCGCCGCCGCTAAGGCGATAGGCGCCATCAGCACCGCGGTCGCGGTATTAGAAATAAACAGGCCTATCGTCGCGCACATCACAAACAGGCAGCCGAGCATCAGATAAGGCCCCTCGCCTCCGGCGACGTCCATCAGCCCCTTGACCACCAGATCCACCCCGCCGGTTTTCTGCAGCGCCTGCGCAAAAGGCATCATCCCGACGATCAGAATAATGCTTGGCCAGTGGATCGCCTTATAGGCGCTTTCAGCGTTGATGCAGCGGAATTTGCCCATCAGCAGGCAGGCGATGATCGCGGCAATCGGGTTGGGAATTTCATCGGTGAGCATCAAGGCTACCATCAGCACCAGACAGAAAATCGCGTGCGGAGCCTGGCTGTGTGCCGGCGAAGCGTCATCGACCTCAACCGGCATATTGAGCACCACGAAATCACGCCCACGCTTCGCCAGCAGGGCAATTTGCCGCCAGTTGCCGACCACCAGCAGAATATCGCCGAGCTGCAGCGGCTCATCGACCACGGATCCATCCATCGCCTTGCCATCACGTTTCATGCCGACGATATTGAGACCAAACCGGGTGCGGAACGCTATCTCACGCACCGTTTTACCCATCATCTCTGAGTCCGGGATCAGCGCCACCTCCGCCATACCCACGTCCAGCGCCTGATCGGCAAAATACTCGCCGCGCAGCACCATCGGCTCGAGCATCTGCTCACCACAGAACTGGCGTAAATCGACATCGGAGGCGGACATATCGATCAGCAGGACGTCACGGGCGCGGAATTCCGATACCCCGTTGACGTTAACAATCACCCGACGGAACCGCCGCCAGCGTTCAACGCCGATGACGTTGGCGCAGTAGCGCTCACGCAGTTTTAAATCATCCAGCCGCTGGCCGATCATTGGCGAACCGGGACGGATCGCCAGGCGGCGGGCGCGGCCGGTGAGGTGATATTCGCGGATCAGATCGCGAAATGTGCTTCTTTTGCGGCCATCACGCGCGGATTCGCCATTATCTGTTTTCAGCATAAAGCGCACAGCCAGCATATAGACGATGCCAAGGATCAGCACCACCAGGCCAATCGGCGTAACGCTGAAAAAAATGAAGCCGTGCAGCCCTTCGCGCAGCAGTTCACTGTTGACCACCAGGTTGGGCGGCGTTGCGACCAGGGTCATCATCCCACTGATAAGCCCGGCGAAGCTCAGCGGCATCATCAGCCGCGAGGGTGAGGTATTCATCCGCGCCGACACGCTGAGCACCACCGGGATGAAAATAGCAACCACGCCGGTTGAACTCATGAAGGCGCCCAACCCGGCGACGGTGAGCATCAGGTAGATCAGCATCTTGGTTTCGCTGCTGCCAGCCACGCTCACCAGCCAGGCCCCCATCTTGGTAGCCACCCCGGTGCGCACCAGGCCGTCACCGATAATAAACAAGGCGGCAATGAGGATCACGTTAGGATCGCTGAATCCGGAAAAAGCCTCATTCAGCGTCAGCGTGCCGCTGAGGACGAAGGCGACAATAACCATCAGGGCAATAGCATCCATGCGCACCTTGCCGGTAGCAAACAGCACAACCGCGATGGCCAGGAGGGATAAAACCCAAATCAATTCACCGTTCACAACGTTTCCTTGTCAGAAGAGGGAGTCGACATAGTGGCATAAAAAAGCCCCGACAACGCGGGGGGAAATCATACGTTTACGCTTTAAGACGCACATTAACAAAGCCGTTCGCCTGGCGTTCTACCAGCAGATCTTCCAGGCTGCTCAACACGAGGTCAGCTTCATCCAGACGAGGAGCATCGGCAGGCACGTTGACCGCGATGGTGCGACAGCCCGCCGCCAGTCCGGAGAGCAGTCCCGCAGGCGCGTCTTCCACCACGGCGCACTGCTCAGCCGGCAACCCCAGCCGCTCGGCGCCCAGCAGATAGGCATCCGGCGCTGGCTTGCCGTGTTTCACCTGCTCAGCGGTGACAAACACCTCCGGCATTGGCAGCCCCGCCGCGCGGTGACGCGCATGGGCAACCGGAATCGACCCCGAGGTCACAATCGCCCACGGGATGCCGGCTTCATTGAGCGTATTCAGCAGGGCTAACGCCCCCGGCAGGGCGACGACGCCCTCGATGTCAGTGGCTTCCATCTGCTCGAGGTAGCGAAATTCGGCCTGAATATCTTCCTCGCTGCGACCCGGCATAAAATGGCGAATGGAGGTAATAGCCTGCTTGCCGTGAATAAAATTGAGTATTTCATCATGATCAATGGCGAAACGATCCCCCCACTTACACCATGAACGCTCCACCACCGGCAAGGAATCCACCAGCGTCCCGTCTAAATCGAACAGGAAACCTTTACACTGCACGGGCACCTCCCTCAGGCATTAATAATTTGGTTAATTTCATTACTGCTCAGGTGATACTGGCGCGGGCAGGCGTGCCAGACGCTCAGCATTCGCTGGTATTTCTCCCACATTGGGGTCTGCGAGTTAAAGCCATGGGTGCCGGCGTCAAAATGACTGTAGCGGCCTTCGACATTGACCATAAAGCGCACGTAGCCGAGAAAACGCGCTTCGGTAGCGGCATCAAAGCCGAGGAAGGTGACGCGACGCTCGTCGATACCGGCCGCATCCTTCAGGTTAGTCCAGGAGACATGTAGCGCATGGTACATCTCCATGATATCGATAACGGTACGGCAGGTTTCTTCCGTCAGCTGGCCGAACTCGCGGTCCAGCTCTCGCATCTGCAGCCCATACCCACGCTCAATAATGGTTTGCAGACGACGGTAGCGTTCCGCGTTGTCCGGGTCGAGCATCGTCATCATTTTGTACTGATTGGATAAAATCAGACGCTGCGCATTGGTCATTTCCATGTTGTGACTCCTGTAGCACGGTAGGGCGTGAAATAAAGAAGGCGCATAAATCATGCGCCTTCTTTTATATGCGTTTTCCGTAGTGAATTACAAATCATCAAGGAAAGTTTTATCCAGTTGTTTGAAGGCGCGCTTAAGCGTGTCAGCCAGCGCCTGATAATCGGGCTTGCCGTCGACGGGGGCCAACGCCTGCCCTGCCTCCTGCAGTTTGCCACGCACTTCATAGAACCAGTTAAGAATGGACGGCGGCAGCGGCGTCACCGACCGCTTACCCAACCACCATAATCCTTGCATCGGCAGGCTCAGCGCAAACAGCGCGGTGGCCACGGCAGGACCCAGCTGTCCGCCAAGGGCTATCTGCCAGCACAGGGTAAAAATAGCGATCGGCGGCATAATGCGGATGGCATAGCGGGTAGCTCGAATGATGCGGTTTTCAATAAATACCGGCGCGAGGCGCTTGTCGAGAGGCCAGGTCCTGGCATAGTGCTGCCCACGGTTGAACAAGCTAAAGAAGCTAACGGGGCGTTTCTCGGGGGTCGACATGGCTTTACCTCAACTTTACATATAAAACTTAAAAAATTCGTGCAAAACACCAACTATGCATGACAACGTTCAAAAGATTTTGGCAAAGGATGCCGCAATCAGGTATCCTGTGCCCGCCTGAAAGGGCGGATAGACTCTTTTGCCAGGCTAGTCAAATTATCGCATATTCTGCCATTGGCTGAAAAATATGCAAAATGGCATAAAATCAAATGTACTTCTCTCATCGTGCCCGAAAACAGAACAAGGCATGATGTTAATCATAAATGTCGAGGTCATCCTGCGCTACGCTAATGACACCCTGACGTTTTTTTAGCCACGTATCATAAAAAGGTACTTCCATGTCGAGTAAGTTAGTACTGGTTCTGAACTGCGGTAGCTCCTCTCTGAAATTTGCTATCCTTGACGCCGTTAACGGCGACGAATACCTGTCCGGTTTAGCGGAATGCTTCCACCTGCCGGAAGCCCGTATCAAATGGAAAATTGACGGCGGCAAACACGAAGCCGAATTAGGCGCGGGCGCTGCGCACAGTGAAGCACTGAACTTTATCGTTAACACTATTCTGGCACAAAAACCAGAACTGTCTGCTCAACTGACCGCAATCGGCCACCGTATCGTCCATGGCGGCGAAAAATACACCAGCTCCGTGGTGATTGACGAATCTGTGATTCAGGGCATTAAAGACGCTGCGTCCTTCGCACCGCTGCACAACCCGGCACACCTGATCGGCATCGCTGAAGCGCTGAAATCTTTCCCGCATCTGAAAGACAAAAACGTGGCGGTATTCGATACGGCGTTCCATCAGACTATGCCGGAAGAATCTTACCTCTATGCCCTGCCGTACAGCCTGTACAAAGAGCATGGCGTTCGTCGCTACGGCGCACACGGCACCAGCCACTTCTATGTGACCCAGGAAGCCGCTAAAATCCTGAACAAGCCGGTAGAAGAGCTGAACATCATCACCTGCCACCTCGGCAACGGTGGTTCTGTATCGGCAATCCGTAACGGCAAATGCGTTGATACCTCCATGGGTCTGACCCCGCTGGAAGGCCTGGTGATGGGTACCCGTTCCGGTGACATCGATCCGGCCATCATCTTCCATCTGCACGACACCCTGGGCATGAGCGTTGACGCCATCAACAAAATGCTGACCAAAGAGTCCGGCCTGCTGGGTCTGACCGAAGTCACCAGCGACTGCCGCTACGTAGAAGACAACTACAAGGAAAAAGCCGACGCTAAACGCGCGATGGACGTATACTGCCACCGCCTGGCGAAATACATCGGCTCCTACACCGCGCTGATGGACGGTCGTCTCGACGCTGTTATCTTCACCGGTGGTATCGGTGAAAACGCCGCGATGGTGCGTGAACTGTCGCTGGGCAAACTGGGCGTACTGGGCTTCGAAGTTGACCATGAACGTAACCTGGCTGCTCGTTTCGGCAAGTCTGGCTTCATCAACAAAGAAGGCACCCGTCCTGCCGTGGTTATCCCGACCAACGAAGAACTGGTCATCGCGCAAGACGCCAGCCGTCTGACCGCTTAATTCCACACCGCCAGCCCTGACCCGCAATAATTCGAGCTGCAGGAAGGCGGCGACACAGCAAATCCCCGGCGCGTACATCGCGTACGCGATCGGGGTGAGCAAGTAGAGCCAACGCACGTGCAACTTGAAATATAACGGGTAGCTGGTGGTGCTGTTTTGTATCCCGCCTGATACTGGCGGTAACGAAAGAGGATATACCGTGTCCCGTACTATCATGTTAATTCCTACCGGTACCAGCGTAGGCCTGACCAGCGTCAGCCTCGGTGTGATCCGCGCTATGGAACGCAAAGGCGTTCGTCTGAGCGTCTTTAAACCTATCGCCCAGCCGCGCTCCGGTGGCGATGCCCCGGACCAGACGACCACCATCGTTCGCGCCAGCTCCTCCACCACCACCGCGGCTGAACCGCTGAAGATGAGCCACGTGGAATCTCTGCTCTCCAGCAATCAGAAAGATGTGCTGATGGAAGAGATCATCGCCAACTACCATGCGAACACTCAGGACGCGGAAGTGGTTCTGGTGGAAGGTCTGGTACCGACCCGTAAGCATCAGTTCGCCCAGGCGCTGAACTTTGAGATCGCTAAAACGCTGAACGCAGAGATCGTCTTCGTGATGTCTCAGGGTACCGATACGCCAGAACAGCTGAACGAGCGTATTGAACTGACCCGCAACAGCTTTGGCGGCGCAAAAAACACCAGCATCACTGGCGTTATCATCAACAAACTGAATGCGCCGGTCGACGATCAGGGCCGCACCCGTCCTGATCTGTCGGAAATCTTCGACGACTCTTCGAAAGCGAAAGTGGTGAAGGTTGATCCGGCTCAGCTGCAGAAAGGCAGTTCTCTGCCGGTGCTGGGCGCGGTACCGTGGAGCTTTGATCTGATCGCTACCCGTGCGATCGACATGGCCCATCACCTGAATGCGACCATCATCAACGAAGGCGATATCAACACCCGCCGCGTGAAATCTGTGACCTTCTGCGCACGCAGCATCCCGCACATGCTGGAGCACTTCCGCGCAGGCTCGCTGCTGGTCACTTCCGCCGACCGTCCTGACGTACTGGTCGCAGCCTGCCTGGCCGCGATGAACGGCGTGGAAATCGGCGCCATCCTGCTGACCGGCGGCTATGAAATGGACGCGCGTATCAGCAAGCTGTGCGAACGTGCTTTCGCGACCGGCCTGCCGGTATTCATGGTCAACACCAACACCTGGCAGACCTCCCTGAGCCTGCAGAGCTTCAACCTCGAAGTACCGGTTGACGATCACGAGCGCATCGAGAAAGTTCAGGAATATGTAGCCAACTACATTAACGCCGACTGGATCGAATCGCTGACCGCGACCTCCGAGCGCAGCCGTCGTCTCTCCCCGCCAGCCTTCCGCTACCAGCTGACCGAGCTGGCGCGCAAAGCCGGCAAACGCGTCGTTCTGCCGGAAGGCGACGAACCGCGTACCGTGAAAGCGGCCGCAATCTGCGCCGAACGCGGGATCGCGACCTGCGTCCTGCTGGGTAACCCGGATGAAATCAATCGCGTTGCCGCAGCCCAGGGCGTTGAGCTGGGCGCGGGTATCGAAATCGTCGATCCGGAAGTAGTGCGTGAAAGCTATGTGGGTCGCCTGGTCGAACTGCGTAAGAACAAAGGCATGACCGAAGCGGTCGCCCGCGAACAGCTGGAAGACAATGTGGTTCTCGGCACCCTGATGCTGGAACAGGATGAAGTTGACGGCCTGGTGTCCGGCGCGGTTCACACCACCGCCAACACCATTCGTCCGCCGCTGCAGCTGATCAAAACCGCTCCGGGCAGCTCGCTGGTCTCTTCCGTGTTCTTCATGCTGCTGCCGGAACAGGTATACGTTTACGGTGACTGCGCGATCAACCCGGATCCGACCGCAGAACAGCTGGCGGAAATCGCCATTCAGTCCGCTGACTCGGCGATTGCCTTCGGTATTGAACCGCGCGTAGCGATGCTCTCCTACTCCACCGGTACCTCCGGCGCGGGTAGCGATGTCGAGAAAGTTCGTGAAGCAACGCGTCTGGCGCAGGAAAAACGTCCTGACCTGATGATCGACGGCCCGCTGCAGTATGACGCCGCGGTGATGGCTGACGTAGCGAAGTCCAAAGCGCCGAACTCACCGGTAGCTGGCCGCGCGACCGTGTTCATCTTCCCGGATCTGAACACCGGTAACACCACTTATAAAGCCGTACAGCGTTCTGCCGACCTGATCTCCATCGGGCCGATGCTGCAGGGTATGCGTAAGCCGGTCAACGACCTGTCTCGTGGCGCGCTGGTAGATGATATCGTCTACACCATCGCTCTGACCGCGATCCAGTCTGCTCAGCAGCAGAAGTAATCTCCCGCTGAGATAAAACAAAAGGCAGCCAAAGGCTGCCTTTTTTCGTCACGGGCGAGCCGTTGTGGCTGCCGTGTGATGGCGCGATTACTCGCGCTCGCTCTCTTCTGCCTCATCATATTCGTTACCCGCATTGCGGGTCATCCACAGCGCCAGCGCTTTCAGGGAGTCCGGCGTGAACTCATCGCAGCGGGCGGTGATCTCTTCCGGCGTTAACCAGCACACCTCGCTCACCTCTTCTTCCTGCAGGGCAAACGGCCCGTGCGAGACGCAGCTGAACAGGCTTCCCCAGACGCGGCAGAATTTATCTTCGTAATAGAACTGGCCGTGATCGGCAAACGGCACCCCGGCGATGCCTAACTCTTCTTCGGCCTCGCGACGGGCCGACTCCAGTAACTGTTCATCAGCCTGAACGACACCACCGGCGGTGGCATCCAGCATCCCAGGATGAAAGTCTTTCGTCTCGGTGCGTCGCTGCACCAGAATTTTCCCCATTCCGTCGTGAACGACGATATAGGTCGCCCGGTGACGCAGGCACTGCGCACGCATCTGTTCGCGGCTGGACTGCGCTATCACCTCATTGTTTTCATTAACAATATCGACCCATTCTGTGCTTGCCAAATGATTCTGTTCCGCCATCAGGAAACCTTACTTTAAAAGCGCTCTCGCGGCGCGTCTTTATGATTGAAGGCTAAATTACGGGTAAATTGCGACCTCTGCAATAACCTGATTATCATTGAGTGCTAAAACCTGCAGACGTCCCTCATCCAGCAGCCCATAGCTGGCGGTATAACCCCCTTTCGGGATACTCACTGAGCCAGGATTAAAGAGGTAAACCTCACCGCGTTTTTCTGCGACCGGTATATGAGTATGGCCGTAAGCCAGCACATCGCCAGCGGCAAGTGGGGGCAAATTTTCGGGGCTATACAGATGACCGTGAGTCAGAAACAGGCGGTAGCGTTCGCTGAGCACCTGCTGCCAGGGCGCGGTGATGGGAAAACGAAGCAGCATCTGGTCCACTTCGCTGTCACAGTTGCCACGAACGGCAATGATACGTTCCGCCACGCTATTTAACCGCTCAGCCACCTCAGCCGGCGCATACCCCTCCGGCAGCGCGTTACGCGGCCCGTGATTGAGCACATCCCCAAGAACAACGAGCCACCTGGCCCCGCTTTGCGCGAACCGTTCAAGCACGCGTTCCGTAGCGGGCAGCGAACCATGAATATCGGAGGCAAACATGAGCTTCATAGATTTTATCTCCACAGGTTACGATGCCACTATGATAACGGAAGCGCGACGGGTTATCAGCCTGCGCGTTTGGCGGAAAGCGCGGCGTAACGCTGGATCGAAGCCCGCTGCCACTGGAAAGTCGCATAATCGGCCAGCGATTCCGGTACGTCATCGCCATTGAGGACCAGTCGATTGAGCATCAGCGCCAGGTCGGCATCGGCAATAGACCATTCACCGAATAAATTTTGCCCGCCGTGCGCCAGCAGCGTGGTGGCAGTGGCAAACAATTTTTCCGCCGACTGCTTCCCTGCGTTGCTGAGCGCCGGCATTTTCTCCCCACCAAACACGACCGCAGTGGACCGCTCTTCGCGGATGGGCACCAGATCGCTGCGCAGCCAGGCCTGGATCTGCCGGGCACGGGCTCGTTTTTGCAGGTCATGCGGATAAAGTCGCTCCCATTCCGGCGGGGCGAAACGCTCATCAAGATATTCGGTTATCGCCGAGGACTCGCTCAGTGTGAAATCGTCTACTTCCAGTAGCGGTACACGACGCGTGGCCGTATACCCCGTCCAGCCGGCCTGCAGATGTTCACCGCGGTTCAGATCAACGGTTTTAAGACGAAAAGGCAGGCTTTTTTCCTGCAGCGCGACATAGACAGACATCACGTACGGTGAGAAAAAATCCGCATCGGACCACAGGGTAATCACGGGCTGATTCATAGCATCCTCAAGATTGATAGACAGGCAATACGCCAACATAGCCTGGCTGGCAGGGGATGTCACTGCTCTCCAGCGTAAGCCGTTGGCGATAACCAGAAAGCAGGCGCTGTCACGGATTTTCTCCCGGGTCGCGCAGCTTCACCTATACTCGAACAGTTTGCGACCCACGACGGCGGGAAATATTATGATCGATCTCTACTATACACCCACCCCAAACGGCCACAAAATCACCCTGTTTCTCGAAGAGGCGCAGCTGGCCTATCGGCTGATCCGCGTCGATATCAGCAAAGGAGAGCAGTTCCATCCACAGTTTCTCGCGATATCGCCGAATAACAAAATCCCGGCTATCGTCGACCACATGCCAGTTGACGGTGGCGCGCCGTTGAGCGTCTTCGAGTCCGGCGCCATCCTGCTCTATCTGGCGGAAAAAAGCGGCAAGCTGCTGAGCGGTGAGCTTCGGGCGCGCTACGCCACATTACAGTGGTTGTTCTGGCAGGTGGGGGGGCTGGGACCGATGCTGGGACAAAATCAGCATTTTTCCCACGCAGCGCCGCAAACGGTGCCCTACGCTATTGAACGCTTTCAGGTGGAAACCCAACGTCTGTACGGAGTACTGAATCACCGCCTGGGAACCAGCCCGTGGCTTGGCGGGGAACATTACAGCATTGCCGATATCGCCGCCTGGCCGTGGGTGAATAACCATGTCCGCCAGCGTATCGATCTGGCGAATTATCCGGCGGTGCACAACTGGTATGAGCGGATTCGACAACGGCCGGCAACCATTGCAGCGATGCAAAAAATACAGTCTTATTAACCCCCTGCTCGCCCGTCGCGCTTTGTTGTATGATTGCGGGACTAACACCACGGAGGAAGCCTGCAATGTCTCAACCAGACGCCATTATTCGTATTAAGAACCTGCGCCTGCGTACTTTTATTGGTATTAAAGAGGAAGAGATCGCCAACCGCCAGGACGTGGTGGTGAATGTGGCGATTCACTACCCCGCCGACAAGGCGCGCGATAGCGAAGACATCAATGATGCGCTGAACTACCGCACCATCACCAAGCGCATCATCAGCCATCTGGAGAATAACCGTTTCTCACTGCTGGAAAAATTAACTCAGGATGTGCTGAATATCGCATGCGAACATCACTGGGTCACATATGCTGAAGTGGAGATCGATAAACTTCACGCGCTGCGCTATGCCGACTCGGTATCCATGACCATGAGCTGGCGGCGCTAATCATGTCAGGGAGGTGGTATGAAGATCCTGCTTACGGGTGGCACTGGCCTGATTGGCCGACATCTGATTCCCCGGTTGCTGGAACTTGGGCATAGCGTCACGGTCTCCACGCGTCATCCGGATACCGCACGCGCGCGCCTCGATCCGCGCGTCACGCTGTGGCGTGATTTCGAGGGCCATCACCACCTCAATGATATTGATGCCGTCATTAATCTGGCAGGCGAACCCATCGCCGATAAACGCTGGACGGCCGAACAGAAACAGCGCTTATGCCATAGCCGCTGGGATCTCACTCAGCGGCTGGTAGGCCTGATCCGCGCCAGCGATACCCCGCCTTCCGTGCTGATCAGCGGCTCGGCCACCGGCTATTATGGCGACCTTGGCGAGGTGGTGGTCACCGAAGAAGAACCACCGCACAATGAATTTACCCATAAGCTGTGCGCCCGCTGGGAGCAAATTGCCTGCGAAGCGCAAAGCGAGCGCACCCGCGTCTGCCTGCTGCGTACCGGTGTGGTATTGGCCCCGCGGGGCGGTATTCTCGGTAAAATGACCCCGGCCTTTAAACTTGGCCTCGGCGGGCCAATCGGCAGTGGCAGACAGTATCTGGCCTGGATCCATATCGACGATATGGTTAACGGTATTTTGTGGCTGCTGGATAACGATCTGCGCGGCCCGTTTAATATGGTTTCGCCCTATCCGGTACATAACGAACAGTTCGCCCACGCGCTGGGTCACGCGCTTAATCGACCGGCCATTTTCCGCGTTCCCGCCGCCGCTATCCGCCTGCTGATGGGGGAATCCGCCGTTCTGGTGCTTGGCGGCCAGCGCGCGCTGCCTAAACGGCTGGAAGCCGCCGGGTTCGCTTTTCGCTGGTACGATCTCGACGAAGCGCTTAAGGATGTGCTGAGTTAATCGCTGAGACGGGGGAGCATTGGCTCCCCTGATCCCACTCTGATGGCTCATGCTCAACGCCCGGATAGCCTCCACCTGGCGCTGCAGCGTCGCACTATCCCTGGCAACCAGCGGGTACAGGGACACCTGAAACACCTGGGTCCATCGCCGGTGTAACCTGGCGAAGCAAAGTGGTAAGGTGGGCCTTCCTTTCTACGTATTGACTGCTTTATGACGACAATAACCACACCGCGCCTTACCTTAACCCGCTTTGTTACCGATGACTGGCCGTTTTTCCTGCGCCTGCGCCAGGATCCGCAGGTGATGCGTTTTATGGGGGAAGTGTTAAGCGAGGCGGCGCTGCGCAGCGTCTTCGTCAGTCGCTGTGCCGATCCTGGCGTGTTTGTTTTACGTGATAAACGCGGCGTCGCGCTGGGTGATATCGGGCTTCGCATCAGTCCTAAAAACCCGCACGAAGCCGACGTCGGCTATGCGCTGCTGCCGCAGGCTCAGGGTAAAGGCTACGCCAGCGAAGCGCTGCGGGCAATCTGCAATTATGGTTTCAGCACCCTGGGGGTGCAGGCCATCAATGCCTGGGTGCTGGGTGAAAATCATGGCTCATCGCGGCTGCTGGAGAAGCAAGGCTTTGTGCGCACCCAGGTGCTGGAGAAAGCCTATCATCTGAACGGTGTTGATTACGATGACTGGATCTATCGGCTGGAGCGGGAAGTATACCCGACGCCTCCCGGCGTCGGGTGAACCGTTTATTTCAGCGAACCTTTCAGAAACTGCTGCAAACGCGGGCTTTTTGGCGCGCCAAACAACGCATCCGGATGCCCTTCTTCTTCAATTTTCCCCTGATGCAGGAAAATGACATGCGAAGAGACGTGGCGGGCAAAGCCCATTTCGTGGGTCACCACCACCATGGTTTTTCCCTCTTCGGCCAGTTGCTGCATGATGCGTAACACTTCGCCCACCAGCTCGGGATCCAGCGCGGAAGTCGGTTCATCAAACAGCAATACTTCCGGCTCCATCGCCAGCGCGCGGGCAATCGAGACACGCTGCTGCTGGCCACCAGAGAGATGCACCGGGTATTTCACCTGCTGACGTTCGTCAATCCCGACCTTGGCCAGATATTTCACCGCCCGTTCGCGCGCTTCCTGTTTGCTTAAGCCCAGCACCTGAATCGGCGCCTCCATGACGTTCTCCAGCACCGTCATATGGCTCCACAGATTGAAATGCTGGAACACCATGGTCAGGCGGGTGCGCAGCAGGCGCAACTGGTTCTTATCAGCCACCTTTAGCTGGCCGTCTTTATCCCGCACCAGGCCAATATTCTGGCCGCTGACGACGATCGTGCCTTCGCTCGGTTTTTCCAGGAAGTTAATGCAGCGCAAAAAAGTACTTTTTCCGGAGCCCGATGAGCCGATGATGCTGATAACGTCCCCGGCTTTCGCCTGCAGCGAAACGCCCTTCAGCACCTCATGTTCCCCATAGCGTTTATGCAGATCGATAACGTTTAATTTATTGTCGGACATGGCGTTCTCAATGCGTCGAAGAAGGTTTGATATGCTGCAACCAGCGCTTTTCCGCTTTACGGAACAAGCTAATCAGCACATACGAGATAATTAAATAGAGCACTGCGGCGATGCCAAAGGCGGTGAAGGGCTGATAGGTCGCCGAGTTGATATCGCGGGCGATTTTCAGCAGATCCGGCACCGTGGCGGTAAACGCCAGCGCAGTGGAGTGCAGCATCAGGATGACTTCGTTACTGTAGGCCGGCAGCGCAATACGCAGTGCGGAAGGCAGAATAATGCAACGGTACAGTTTGACGGAAGAGAAGCCATAGGCCCGCGCCGCTTCAATTTCGCCTGCCGGAACCGAGCGGATCGCGCCAGCGAAAATTTCGGTGGTATAGGCGCAGGTGTTGAGGGTCAACGCCAGCACCGTACAGTTAAGCCCACTGCGGAAGAAGGCATTTAGCAGTTCCGTCCCTTTAACAATTTCCAGGGTGTACATGCCGGAGTAGAAAACCAGCAGCTGCACATACAGCGGCGTACCGCGAAATATGTACGTGAACAGCCAGATGGGAAACTGGATAAACTTATTGCTCGAGACGCGGCCGATTGCCAGAAACACCGCCAGGATGCCGCCCATCACCACCGAGGCGATCAGCAGCCATAAGGTAATCGCCACGCCGGTAAAGCGATAACCATCGGTCCACAGCAGTGATTTCCAGTACTCCTGAATAATTTCAATCACAGGTCAGCCCTCTTCACGCCAACGGTATAGCGGCGTTCGAGCAGCAGCAATACGCCATTAGAAAGAGTGGTAAACACCAGATAAATCAGGCCGCAGACGATAGCAAAGTAGAACGGCTGCCAGGTGCTTTTCCCCGCCAGCTGCGTGGCTTTGACCACATCTTCCAGCCCCAGCAGCGAGACCAGCGCCGTCGCCTTGAGGATAACCTGCCAGTTGTTGCCGATCCCCGGCAGGGCGTAGCGCATCATCGCCGGGAACAGAATACGCCGGAACGTTTGCCCGCCGCTAAAGCCAAAGGCGGTAGCCGCTTCGATATGTCCCTTTGGTACGGCAAGGTAGGCGCCGCGGAACGTTTCCGTAAAATAGGCGCCATAGATAAAGCCAAGGGTAATAATCCCCGCGATCATCGGGTCGATATCAAACTGCGCCATTCCCAGCGCGTCGGTGACGCTGTTAAGCGCAATTTGCAGACCGTAGAAAATCAGCAGCATTAGCACCAGATCGGGCACGCCGCGGATCAGAGTGGTATAGCCTTCAAACACCAGCGCCAGTGGACGATTGCTCGATAGCTTTGCGCCAGCGCCTGCCAGCCCGATCAGAACGGCGAGAACGACCGAGCTGAGCGCAAGCTCCAGAGTGACGAGCGCACCCTGCAAAATAACCTGTGAAAACCCATACAGCATGCTGCCTACCCTGTCTGTCATTCACCATTGCGTGTGAAACGCACACGCAATGGTGAGGCGTGAGAATTATTCGCCGTATACGTTAAAATCGAAATATTTTTTTGCCAGCTTGTCGTAGGTGCCGTCCTTACGCATCTCTGCAAACGCCTTATTCAGCGCTTCACGCAGTTCGTTATCTTCCTTACGCAGCCCCATACCGGTGCCGACGCCAAACAGTTTTTCATCTTTAATTGACGGACCGCCAAACTGGTAATCTTTACCGATAGGTTGTTTCAGGAACCCTTCGCTGGCCGCGACCTCGTCCTGGAACGCGGCGTCAATACGCCCGGCGGTCAGGTCGGAATAGATATTGTCCTGCCCCTGATAGGAGACAATTTCAATACCTTTCGGCGCCCAGTGCTCGTTACCGTAAGTTTCCTGAGTCGTTCCCTGCAGCACGCCCACGCGCTTACCTTTCAGGGTGGCGAGATCCGGCGTTACCGGGCTACCCTTTTTCACTACCAGACGCGAATCCGCCGCGTACAGCTTGTCGGTGAAAGCGATTTCCTGTTGGCGCTTTTCAGTAATCGACAGCGAAGACATAATCGCGTCGATTTTCTTCGCTTTTAAGGAAGGGATCAGCGCATCCAGCGGGTTTTCCACAAAGGTACATTGGGTATTAATACGCTTACACAGCTCTTTTGCCAGATCGATATCAAAACCGACCAATTCCCCCTGCGCATTCTTCGATTCAAAGGGGGCATAAGTCGGATCGGTGCCGATACGAATTTTTTGCGGAATGGCGGCAAAGACCGTGGAAACGCTGGAAAGTGCCAGCGCTAAAGAGAGAGACAACGCCAGTTTTTTCATAACTATCCTCGACAGACTGTCATTCTAACGGGTTTATTAGAACTATTTACGCCAGTTATCGTGCCATTATTCGCCCCTTGAGGGCAAAGATTTATGCACCAGAAAAGCCGATTTTTTGCATCATAAACGCTTAACTATGCATTTTTTAGCCAAAAAAGCGGCTGCATTTGCACTGAAATGATCCATAGCGTCTTTGATGCACCTTTTCAGTGCATAATACGAACATGGCTGCAGGCCCACGCCACGGTGCGGTGCGGGCCTGCGGCAGTCTTAGTCGCCGTATACGTTAAAATCGAAGTACTTCTTCGCCATTTTGTCGTAGGTACCGTCTTTACGCATCTCGCCCAGCGCTTTATCAAACGCGGCTTTCAGTTCGACGTCGTCCTTACGCAGACCGATACCGGTGCCGTCGCCAAAGTACTTTTTATCTTTCACCGATGGGCCGGCAAAGGCGAAATCTTTTCCGGCAGGCTGTTTCAGGAAGCCTTCGCTGGCCGCGACTTCATCCTGCAGCGCCGCATCCAGACGACCAGCCGCGAGGTCGGAATAGATCAGGTCCTGGTTCTGATAGGCCACCACGTCAACGCCCTGACTGCGCCAGCGGTCGTTAGCATAGGCTTCCTGAGTGGAACCCTGCAGCACGCCGACATGCTTACCTTTCAGCGCCTCCAGCGTCGGCTGGATCGGCGACCCTTTGGCAGCAATCAGGCGCGAGTCGGCGGCATAAAGCTTGTCAGAGAAGGCGATCTCTTGCTGGCGTTTCTCGGTGATGGAGAGAGAAGAGATGATGGCGTCAATTTTCTTCGCCTTGAGGGAGGGGATCAGGGAGTCAAAATCACTGCCAACCCAGGTACATTTCACCTTAATACGGGAGCACAGTTCATTGCCTAAATCGATATCAAAGCCAACAAAGTCCCCTTTTGCGTCTTTCGACGAAAACGGCGCATAGGTCGCGTCAGTGCCGATGCGAATGCTCTGTGGCAGAGCAGCAAACACGCTAGCCGTGCTGCTCATTCCCACGAGTAAAGAGAGAGCCAGAATCGTCTTCTTCATACAGTACCCTTAAGTGTCGTGATGTGGTGCGTTGCTTGTTATGGTGATTGCCGATCAATCCTGCAGTTTTTGTGCCACCTTCCCGGTGCGTGCCGGGAACAGGGTTAAATTTGTTAAAATTAAGTTGCAGGATTGTCTTAAAGGGGAAGATACCAGCATTACTGGCGAAACCGCAGCGCCTGAGCGCAAAAAGACAAAATAAATGTCGAGGATTTGATCGGAACGACAAATTTGCACCATCGCAGCGCGAGCGTACAGGCAATGCACTTATTTAGTGCAATCCGGACTCCCTTGCCAGCGGGTAAACAAGTCTTCTGCCAGGCTAATGTCGAACTGATCGAGCACCCGGTTGACGGTCTGATTGATGACATCGTCCAGGCTTTGCGGCCGGTGGTAGAACGCCGGCACCGGCGGCATAATCACCGCCCCCAGCTCCGCGGCCTGCACCAGCAGGCGCAGATGACCGAGATGGAACGGCGTTTCCCGCACGCAAAGCACCAGCGGACGCCGCTCCTTCAGTACCACATCTGCGGCCCGCGTCAGCAGGCCATCCGTATAACTATGGACAATGCCAGAGAGCGTTTTCATTGAGCAGGGTAAAATCACCATTCCGGCGGTTTTAAACGAACCGGAAGAGATACTGGCGGCGATATCGCGGGCGTCGTGGACCACATCGGCCAGCGCCTGTACGTCGCGCACGGAGTAGTCGGTCTCCATGGCCAGCGTCTGTCGCGCCGCCTGGCTGAGGATAAGATGGGTTTCAATATCCGGCACATCCCGAAGCACCTGCAGCATCCGCACGCCATAGATGGCGCCGCTGGCGCCGGAAATGCCAATAATCAGTCGTTTCACGTTCTGTTACCCCTTGCGCATCGTGCCGCAGACTTTGCCGGATTATAGCCGGTGGCGCAACCTTTGACGCACAGTTGATGGGCGAAAAAAAGCCCGCCGTTCATCAGGAACGGCGGGCCCGCGACGCGCAAACGGGTTAGCCCTCGTTGTGCATCTCGAGGTTTTCGACTTCGTTTTGCAGCTGCACCGCTTTGGCATCATCGTTACGCAGAGAATCAAGGTAGTCGAGGTACTGCTGGTCGACATCCCGTGTGACGTACACGCCGTTGAACACCGAGCATTCAAACTGCTGAATATCCGGGTTCTCCGCGCGCACCGCGTCGATCAGATCGTTGAGATCCTGGAAAATCAGGCCGTCGGCGCCGATGATCTGGCGGATCTCGTCCACTTCGCGGCCATGAGCAATCAGCTCGGTGGCGGTCGGCATATCGATACCGTAGACGTTCGGGAAGCGAATTTCCGGTGCAGCAGAGGCCAGATAAACTTTTTTCGCCCCGGCTTCGCGCGCCATCTCAATGATCTGCTCAGAGGTGGTGCCGCGTACAATGGAATCGTCGACCAGCAGCACATTCTTATCGCGGAATTCCGCGCGGTTGGCGTTGAGCTTACGGCGAACAGATTTACGACGCAGCTGCTGGCCCGGCATGATAAACGTCCGGCCGACGTAGCGGTTCTTCACGAAGCCCTGACGATAAGGCTTGTCGAGAATGCGGGCGATTTCCAGAGCGATGTCGCAGGAGGTCTCCGGGATCGGAATAACGACGTCAATATCCAGATCTTCCCACTCGCGGGCAATCTTCTCGCCCAGCTTGGTCCCCATATTGACGCGGGCGCTGTAGACGGAAATTTTGTCGATAAACGAGTCTGGACGGGCAAAATAGACGTACTCGAACAGGCACGGGTTGCTGACCGGATTATCGGCACACTGACGGGTAAACAGCTGGCCTTTCTCGGTAATATAGACCGCTTCGCCCGGCGCGACATCGCGCAGGAATTCAAAACCGAGGGTATCGAGCGCCACGCTTTCCGAGGCCACCATATACTCGGTGCGGCCATCGCCAACGTCGCGTTTACCCAGCACCAGCGGACGAATGCCGTTGGGGTCGCGGAAGGCCACCATGCCATGACCGATGATCATCGCCACGCACGCGTACGCGCCGCGGATCAGGCGGTTGGTCGCCGCAATCGCAGCGAAGATGTTGTCCGCTTCCAGCGGGTAGTGACGGAAGTTATCCAGCTCACTGGCGAAAATATTGAGGAGGATTTCGGAATCAGAGGTGGTATTGATATGGCGGCGTTTTTCTTCAAACAGCTTTTTACGCAGCTCGTGCGCGTTGGTCAGATTGCCATTATGCGCCAAGGTGATGCCATACGGCGAGTTTACGTAAAACGGCTGCGCCTCGGAGGCGCTGGAGCTGCCCGCCGTGGGGTAACGCACGTGGCCAATCCCCATATTGCCCTGCATACGCTGCATATGGCGGGCTTCGAATACGTCGCTTACCAGCCCGTTAGCCTTACGCAACCGGAAGCAGTTGTTGGCATCAATGGTGATGATGCCAGCGGCATCCTGTCCACGGTGCTGGAGCACCGTTAGCGCATCATAAATCGACTGGTTAACCGGCATAACACCGGCGATACCGACAATACCGCACATACGTCTTTTCCTCGTTCAGCAACGACCCAAAGTCTATACTTTAGGCAAGAAACTTGACGAGCTTTGCAGGTATTCAAAAAACCATCTGATGACGGGGGTAAAATAGGGAATAAACTGCGACTGATGCCAGTCATCGCTCTTCGCCATCCCGGTAAAGGTATCAAGGAAGAACAAGATAGCGGCGATGATCAGCACCCCACGTAGCGCGCCGAAGCAGATCCCCAATACCCTGTCGGTTCCTGACAAACCGGTCTTCTCCACCAGCTGGCCTATCACATAGTTCACGATAGCGCCAACGATGAGCGTCACGATAAACAGCGCCGCAATAGCAATCCCATTTCGAACCCGTTCATCCTCAAAGCCCGTAAACCAGACAGACAGGTCAGCGTAGTAGTGGCTGGCGACATAAAATGCGCAACCCCACGTGACTAACGATAAAGCTTCGCGAACGAAGCCGCGGATCAGGCTGACCAGGCAAGAAAGACCCAGCACCGCCATAATGGCGTAATCAATCCAGACCATATACGTCCCACGATTTACGCCCTGTCGTCCAGTTCGGGGCGCATTCTAACAGAAAAAGAAAACGTTTGCGTAGGGATTTCCTTGCCCTACAGAAATAAAAATGGCGCTGAAAAAACATTCAACGCCAGACTGCCTTTCGCCTCTTCAGGGCGGCTGAGACAGGGTTTGCGGGGGATTTCGCCCCGCAAGGTTCTCTCCGCATGGCGGAAAAAACCATCAGTTCGGGGTAAAGCCCATCACCACCCCGCTAAGCCCGGAGATCTGTTGCAGATCGCCCAGCTGGCCTTTCAGCTTATCTTTTGATGCATCCGGGCCGACGAGGATGCGGGTAATTTTACCCTGTACCGGCGTCGAAGGCGATGTATAGACTTTGAAACCCGAGGCACGCAGTTTACCGACAATCTCATTCACCTTATCGGCGTTCTTCAGCGCACCCAGCTGAACCACATAGGCTTTCCCGGTCGGCGCCGGCAGGGCCGCCTGCTGCTGCGGGGGCTGTTGCTGCTGTGGCTTGGCCGGCGGCGGCGGCGGCGTCGCGACCTGCTGCTGCGGCTGTGGTTTTGGCTGCGGCTTAGGCTGCGGTTTCGCGGCAACTACCGGTTCCTGAACATCATCGAAGCTGTTGCTGTTCACCGGAATACGCGACGGATCTAACGATGGCGCGGCGGCATCGCCAGCCCGCACCTCTTCCGCCGCCCCTTCCGGCGGCTGCGAAGGCAGGGCCTGGGTCGCCGCTGGCAGCATATCCGGTTCATCGCGATCGCCCGGTTTCGGCACCAGCGGGATCGCGGCAAACTCATCCTGGTAATGCTTTTTCTGCCCGTCCAGCAGCCCTGGCAGGATAATCACCCCCAGCGCCACCAGCATGATTGTCCCGACTAAACGGTTCTGAAACTTACTCGCCACCGATTCTCCCCGCGTCTATCTCTTCCATTACCTGCGCTACGGTATGAAATGAACCACACACCAGCACGGTATCTTCCACTTTAGCGTCAGCCATGGCCGCCTGCCACGCCTGTGCCACGCTGCTATAGACTGTGCCGCCACGCAAATGTTCCACCAGCTGTTCCGCCGTCGCCCCGCGCGGCCCATCCAGCGGCGCGCAGTACCAGACGTCGACTTCCGGCGCCAGATTGGCCAGCGTACCGGCAATGTCCTTATCGTGCAGCATACCAATAACCGCCAGCACACGTCCCGTTTTCGCTAACGTTTTGAGACGCCCGGCGAGATAAGCCGCCGCGTGCGGGTTATGCGCCACATCAAGGATCACCCGCGGGGCGTTGCTAATTATCTGAAAACGCCCCGGCAACATCGCGTCGCGGATCCCCGCGCGCAGGATGGCGTCATCCACGGCAATCCCGCTGGCGCGCAGCGCCGCCACGGCCGTCGCCGCATTCGGCAACGGCACCTGAGGCAACGGCAGGTGGCTTAACGCCCCGGCCGCGTCGCGGAAGGACCATGTCTCACCCTCCACCTTATAGCGCCAGTCGACGCCGCGGCGCTGAAGCCGCGCGCCCTTCTCGCTCGCCACGTCAGCAATGGTGTGCGGCATATCCGGCTCACCCACTATCGCCGGTTTACCGGCGCGGAAGATACCCGCTTTCTCCCGGCCAATACTTTCGCGATCTGGCCCCAGCCAGTCGGTATGATCGAGCGCAATGCTGGTGACCACCGCGACGTCGGCATCTACGATGTTGGTGGCGTCGAGACGGCCGCCGAGGCCCACCTCCAGGATCACCACATCGAGCTGCGCCTGCTTAAACAGCCATAGCGCCGAGAGCGTGCCGTACTCAAAATAGGTCAACGAGATGTCACCGCGCGCGGCTTCAATTTCAGCAAACGAAGCCGTATGCGCCGCCTCCGGCAGTTCAGCCCCCTGAATGCGCACGCGTTCGGTGTAGCGCACCAGGTGCGGGGAGCTGTAGACCCCCACTTTATAGCCGGCCGCCATCAGGACGGTTTCCAGCGTGCGGCAGGTGGTGCCTTTGCCATTGGTGCCCGCGACGGTAAAGACAAACGGCGCCGGTTTAACGATATCCATCTGCCGTGCGACCTCGCTGACGCGCGCCAGCCCCAGGTCGATGGTTTTACTGTGCAGATGTTCCAGATAAGAAAGCCACGTAGCCAGGGGCGACGTGGCCTGAGGAATAGGATCTTTTTCCATGATGCCCGCAAGAATTGACGGTTAACGCGTATGAATAAAAAAGGGCAGCGCCGCCAGGCCCTGCCCTCTGCTTTATCAGGCCTCGGGTTCCTGATCCGGTGCCGGCGGCACCACCACGCCTTCATGCGGCGCTTCCGAAACGGCAACCGGCGCCGGCAGGTTCATCAGCTTCGCCAGAATGCTGGCCAGCTTGAGACGCATTTCCGGGCGGCGAACGATCATATCGATCGCCCCTTTTTCAATCAGGAACTCACTGCGCTGGAATCCCGGCGGCAGCTTCTCGCGTACGGTCTGCTCAATGACGCGAGGACCGGCAAAGCCGATCAGCGCTTTCGGCTCGGCAATGTTCAGGTCGCCCAGCATCGCAAAGCTCGCCGATACGCCGCCCATCGTTGGGTCGGTCAGCACGGAGATGTACGGTAATCCGCGCTCCTGCATTTTCGCCAGCGCGGCGGAGGTTTTCGCCATCTGCATCAGCGACATCAGCGCTTCCTGCATACGGGCGCCACCGGAGGCGGAGAAGCAGATCAGCGGGCAATTGTCTTCCAGCGCCTGCTCCACCGCGCGCACAAAGCGTGCGCCGACGACGGACCCCATCGAGCCACCCATAAAGGAGAACTCAAAGGCAGCGGCAACCACCGGCATCGCGTACAGCGTGCCTTTCATCACCACCAGCGCGTCTTTCTCGCCCGTCTCTTTCTGCGCGGATGCCAGGCGGTCTTTGTATTTTTTTGAATCGCGGAACTTCAGCACATCTTTTGGCTCAAGTTCGCTACCCAGTTCTACCAGAGAACCTTCATCCAACAGGCTATGCAGGCGATTACGCGCCGACATGCGCATATGGTGATCGCACTTAGGACAAACCTCCAGGTTGCGCTCCAGCTCGGCGCGGTAGAGTACCTGACCGCAGCTGTCGCACTTGGTCCATACACCCTCAGGAATGCTCGCCTTACGGGTGGGAGTGATGTTGCTTTTAATTCGTTCAATCCAGCTCATTGATAACCTTTCTGCCTGAACCTGGTCGATGCCAGTTTTGTCGTAAGGGGCGCATAATGCCATTTTTGCCTCTTACAGACCATGAATGTTGCACATTAAATCATATCATCCCGGAACATGGGATAAAAAAGTGGTCAAACCGCTGCGCGTGACCGTCATGCGCGGCTGCGCGCAGCGCAGGCCGGGCTACTTAGCCTGCTTTGCCGCCGCCCGCTTATGGCGAATAATCTCAATCACGCCCGGCAGAACCGAGAGAACGATGATCGCCACTATCAGCAGCTTCAGGTTCTCCTGCACCACCGGCAGGTCGCCAAAGAGATAGCCAGCGTAGCTAAACAGCAGCACCCACAGCAGCGCCCCAACCACGTTATAGGCCGCAAAATGACGATAGGACATATGTCCCATTCCCGCCACAAACGGTGCGAAGGTTCGGACTATCGGCACAAAGCGCGCCAGGATAATGGTTTTTCCGCCGTGACGTTCATAGAAGCTATGGGTTTTATCCAGATAGCTACGACGGAAAATCTTCGAGTTCGGATTACTGAACAGCTTCTCGCCGAACAGTCGGCCAATGGTGTAGTTGACCGCATCGCCGACGATAGCCGCGATGACCATCAGCAATACCATCAGGTGAACATTAAGATCGTTCGTCGGCAAAGCCGAGAGCGCCCCCGCCACAAACAGCAGTGAATCCCCCGGCAGGAACGGCGTGACCACCAGCCCGGTTTCGCAGAACAGAATCAAAAACAGAATGGCATAAACCCAGACGCCGTACTGGGCTACCAGCTCGGCAAGGTGCACATCAATATGCAGGATGAAATCAATTAAAAAGTGAATCAAGTCCATATTCGTCTTTACCCTTAATGACCCTATTAGTCCGCCAGAAACAGCGGGCCCATTGGCAGCACCGGTAAATCATAGTGGGCCGGGTAATCCACCGACACCAGATACAACCCTTCCGCTTTTGCCGTCGCCGCAGCGAGCGTCCTGTCTTTTGCTGCCAGCAGTTCTGCCATCCAGCTCTCCGGCTGGTTTCCGGCCCCGACTTCCATCAGGCTGCCTACGATATTCCTGACCATATGATGTACAAAGGCATTCGCTTTGATATCCACCACCACATACGCGCCGTAGCGGGTAACGTTAATATGCATCACGTTGCGCCACGGGGTGCGCGACTGACACTGCACCGCGCGAAACGAGGTGAAATCATTCTCTCCCAGCAGACACTGCGCGGCGCGCTGCATACGCGCGGCATCAAGCGGCTGGTGAAAATGCGTCACGCCCTGGCTCAACACCGCCGGACGCAGGCGATGATTATAGATAACGTAACGATAGCGGCGCGCCGTGGCGCTGAACCGGGCGTGAAAATCCGCCGGCACATGTTTGACCCAACGCACCGCGATGTCACCAGGTAAATTCGCATTTACCCCCAGCGTCCAGGCGGCATCTTTCCGCTGCGCCCGGGTTTCGAAATGCACCACCTGGCCGGTGCCATGAACACCGGCGTCGGTGCGGCCAGCGCAAAAAACGATAATCGGTTCGTTCGCCACCTGCGAGAGCGCCTTTTCCAGCTTCTCCTGCACGCTGCGCACTTCGTTTTGCCGCTGCCAGCCGTAATATTTGCTGCCGTCGTACTCGATGCCCAGCGCGATTTTACAGACCGGCTGTTGCTCCATCTCAGACATCAGTACAGGTACTCCTCGATCAGCTTCTCGGCGATCTTCACCGCCATCAGCGCGCCGCCGAAGCGGACGTTATCCGCCACCGACCAGAACTGGACCTGCTCCGGCATACCGTAATCGTTATGCACGCAGCCGATGGAGAGGCGGGCATTGCCGGAGGCATCGCCAACCTGGGTCGGGAATTCCCCCTCTTCAGAAAGCTCGATATCCTCGCCGCGGGTAAAGGCGTCGCGCGCCTCTTCTGCCGCCAGTGGACGCATCGCTTCGAAGCTCACCATCTGCGCATGGCCGTAGAAGACCGGCGACTGAACGACGCTGGCGGAGATCATCAGCCCGTCATCCTGGAGAACTTTGCGCGCTTCATCGACGATACGCCGCTCTTCGCGCACGCTTCCTTCTCGATCCGGCAGCAACGGCAGCATATTGAACGCCAGCTGGCGGCCGAAGAAATCATCTTCATCGATAGGGATGCCGTTCAGCAGCTTGGCGCTCTGCCCTGCCAGCGCATCCACCGCTTTTTTCCCCTGTCCCGAGGCGGAGAGCAGGTTGGTGACGCTGATGCGCGACAGTCCGCCCTGATCGATAAGCGGCTTGAGCGCCGTCAGCAGCTGGCTGGTCAGGCTGTTGGGCACCGCAATCAGGTTGCGGTTGCGATAGTCGCCTAATACGAACGGGTTCACATCCGGCACCACCAGCGGTACGTCCGGCTCCAGCGCAAACAGGCCGCTGAGATCGATAACCAGACAACCAGCATTGGTAGCGTCTTCGATATACGCTGCACTGGCTTCGACGCCGGCAGCGAAAAAGGCCAGCTGGGCCTGGGTCCAGTCAAATTCGGCGGCGTCCCTGACGATCACCGACTTGCCACCAAACCGCAGATGTTCGCCCGCGCTTTCATTGCGTGCCAGAGCAAAAATCTCCCCCACCGGGAACTGGCGTTCAGCAAGAGTTTCGAGCAGGGCTTCGCCTACGGCGCCCGTTGCGCCCAGTACGGCAATATTCCAGCCTTCAGACATGGTGGTTTACTCCAGAAATAAAGCGGCCCTGCCGGAGTATCCGGCAGGGGCATTAAGAAGACATTAACGAACAGGATGATGCACAGCGTTAAAACCGAGCTGGCGCAACAGCGTCGCCGCCTGCGCATCGCTGCACTGTACGTACAGCGAAGACCATTCGCGGCGTTCCTGATAATTTTTGCGCAGCTTGTCGAATTCACCGGCGACGCCCGCTACCTTTCGCAGCGGCGCATCATCGCGGCGCACATCATACACCAAATGGACCAGTCTTTTCAGCGTCGGCTGATCGAGCGGCCCATGCAGGGTGATGCGGCCAAACTCCGGGGCCGGCAGCAAAGTATCCAGCGCCACCTGCTGGGGATGGCCAATGAACGCGCTATAGGCTTCAAACACCTGCGTCGTACCGCGCGCCTTCCCTTCGAGGGTGTAACCGGCGATATGCGCCGTACCGATATCCACCCGCTTGAGAAGCTCAACGTTGAGATCCGGCTCCGGCTCCCAGACGTCGAGCACCACGCTCAGCGGCTGGCCGGCTTCCAGCCGTTTCAGCAACGCGGCGTTATCCACTACCGGCCCGCGGCAGGCGTTGATCAAAATCGTTCCTGGCTTCAGGCGGCTAATCAGCGCCTCATCCGCCAGATGCAGGGTTTTATATTGCCCTTCTTTATATAGAGGCGTGTGGAAGGTCAGCACATCGGCTTCCTTAACCAGCGCCTCGAGGGAGCGGAAGTCGCCTTCGTCACCGCGATCGGCGCGCGGTGGGTCGCAGAGCAGGGTTTTGATCCCCAATGCTTCCAGGCGCTTTTGCAGCCGCCCGCCGACGTTGCCGACGCCAACGATCCCAACGGTGCGATCGCGCAGCGCAAAGCCGTCACGTTCGGCCAGCATCAGCAGCGATGAAAAGACGTACTCCACCACCGCAATGGCGTTGCAGCCAGGCGCCGCGGAGAAACCAATCCCCGCCTGCTGCAGCCACGCTTGATCAACGTGATCGGTGCCTGCGGTCGCCGTGCCGACGAACTTGATGGCCTTGCCGGCGAGTAATGCTTCATTGACCCGGGTGACCGAGCGTACCATTAAGGCGTCTGCATCGGTCAGGGCATCGGCCGGAACCGGACGGCCCGGGATCGCCTGCACATCGCCTAAACGGCTAAAAAGCTCACGGGCATAGGGCATATTTTCATCAACGAGGATTTTCACAGTTCAGTACCTGTCTGAGAACGAGAGTTAACCGGGGAAGTGTGCCATAATCTGGCCGCCAGGCATACTCATCACCTGGTTCCAGCACCGCGATATCGAAAGGATGAATCATGACGCACCCCCTTGCAGATATGCCAGACCGTCCTCCGGGGCGAGGTCCTTCAGGCACTGCCGCCACCGGCGAACCTTCACTTTCCATGCAGCAACGCACCGTCCTGGAGCGACTGATCACGCGCCTGGTGGCGCTGACCTCGCAGCAGAATGCGGAAGTGTGGGCCTGCGTCAAACACGACCTCGGCCTGAAAGGCGATACGCCCCTGCTGGCCCGCCATTTCAACGCCGCCGAGGCGAGTCTCAATCAGCGTTTAGCCACGGCTCAGGACAATCATCATCACCGCCAGACGCTGGCGCAGCTCAGCGATCTGCTTGGCCAGGGCAATAACCGCCAGGCGGTGAGTGATTATATTCGTCAGCATTATGGGCAAACCGCGCTGCACGCACTCAGCCAGCCGCAGCTGGAGAATATTCTGCATCTGCTGCAGCGCGGTCAGCTGTCGATCCCGCAGCCACAGCAGCGCCCGCCAACCCTGCGCCCGCTGTTGCCGGCCGAGCACAACACGCTTAATCAGCTGGTGACTAAGCTGGCGGCCACCACCGGTGAACCAAGCAAACTGATTTGGCAGTCCATGCTGGAGCTTTGCGGCGTCAAGTCCGGGGAGCTGATCCCGGCGACGCACTTCCTGCCGCTTTCGTACTGGCTTCAGGCGCGGCAGACGCTGAGTGCGCAAAGCGCGCCCACGCTCACCTCGCTGCAGGGGGCGCTCAAGCAGCCGCTGGAAGCCGCGGAGTGGCAAAAGATTGTCGACTTTGCCAGTCGCAACTGGCAGATCACGCCGCAGACCACGCTGAGTCCGGCGCAGATCCTGGCGTTGCTGAATAAGGTGTTTGTGCTGCGGGTAGCCCGTGCCCAGGAGACGCTGGCCATCCCGCTGGAGGAACCCGCGGCGAAGCGGATGTGGTCCGCTAAGCCGTGGCAGCTGGTGCTGGGCGGAGTGCTGATCCTGCTGCTTCTGCTATGGTGGCTGCTGTAGCCCGGAACGCCCGCATCGCGCGGGCGCCTGTAGGTGATTTACCGGTTACCACCACACCTCTGCCTGAACGCCAACCATAAACTCATCTTTACTTTCGTCATTGAAGGTGAATTGCGACAGCTGGTTATCAAGAATATTGATATAGGTACCATAGAAGCGAATTTCAGGCCGCGACCCCAACAGACTCGGGCCGACCTTGAGCGCATGGTACAGCGTGGTTTTATACGCCGACTCTTTCAGATCGCCGCTCTGGCTGGTGGTATTTTTCTGGGTAAACCACCCCAGCTCAACCCCGGTCTGGTTCCAGGTATTCCATATCCAGGCCGGGCGGATCACCGCGCGCAGGCTGTCAAAATCGCTGTGCGCCCCGCTTTCATAGCTATAGATATCGTTACCGTGGGCCCATACCAGCGAATTCGCCATGATAATACGATCGGCAAGATACATTTCTCCCTGCGAGATCAAACGCCAGGCCACGCCGTTGGTATGATCGCCATAGTAATAGCGTCCGCTGGCCATGGAGTTACTGGCGCCGGAGAAGTTGGCGAAACTGCTGGCGTATGAGTTATTCGCCACCTGCAGCGTAAATTCGTTGAAGCCTTTACGCTCCAGCTCCTGACGAATAATAGCGGTGGCCATCCAGGTATCTTTGAACCGGAAGTAGCTGTTGTTATCTTCGTTTCTCTCCTGCTCGTCATTTTTATTAGCAAACGCGTATTTGCCCATTAACGACAGCGACCCCGACTGCCACAGCGGAATATTGCGATAGCGCAGGTCGACGGAGTTGGTGTTCATCTGGGTGGTTTGCGTGAAATCACGGGAGTACACGTCGACGTCGTTCCGGCTGACGGAAGCATCCAGCTGACCCACCCCCAGCGCCCAGTTCTGGATCCCGACCCCGGCCGCAACGTCGGTGGTCAGTGACTTCCAGTCCAGCATCTGAATTTCATACTCGGGCAGTTTATGTTTGCCGACCCAGAAATCCGCCTCGGGCGCGAACGGCAGGAAACCTTTGGTGGTCAGGAAAATATCACTAAACTGCAAAATGCTGTCGGTATCCTGGCCGGCAAACCAGGCGTCGTTATACTGCTCGCCGACGTTGCCGTCGTATGTCACGACGGCATTCGCCGTTTTGCCATCCTGGTTATAGACCCGCTGATTCAGCGTTAAGTCGAACCAGCCACTCATTTCATTACCAAAACGGCCCAGCGAGCCGGGGGCATAGGTCTGTGACGATCCATGGTTTGACGTCCCCCAGCCGGAACGGAAGTACCCCTGGTAGCTAAAGCCAATATCGTCTTTGACAAATTTACTGATGTCCTTCAGGGTGACGCTTTCCAGTTTCGGCTTCTGACCGTCGGTATCGATAACCGCCACCTGCTGACTGGCTTTCACCTGCACCGGGGCGGCTTTTTTACTCAGTTCATTATTCTCGTTGGCAATATTTTCCGCCACCGGTGACGTTGCCGTTGAATAACCCGCAGTGAGCTGACGTTTTTCATTCTCCTTAATGCTTTTTTGTAATTCGGCTACCTTGCCTTTATAGGTCGATAATTGAGATTGTGTTTTTTGCAGCTCTTTTTTATTCGCCGAAAGTTCTGACTCCAGTAATTCCAGACGCTGTTCAATGGTTAATTTAGCCGCCATCACATCATTTGTCGAAATAGCCAGCAGTACCGATAAAGACAATAAGCTCACCTTCAATTGACTTGAATACATAGGGTACCTTTACATATTGTTATAATTCACCTTCAGCCAGAACGGCTGAAGGCGGATAAATCAGGCAGAGAGTTCGTTGCGTAAGGCAATAATTTCTTTAGCGAGATCCTGACATAGCATGGCCGTCATTAAATGGTCCTGCGCGTGTACCAGAATAAGGTTAACGGTTATTTTTCCACAGCCTTCGTCCTCACCGATCAACATCGTTTGGATCTTATGTGCGGCGCGGCAGGCCGCGTCGGAGCTGGCCATCAACTCCGTAGCCCGCCCCCACTCGCGCTGTCGGGACGCGGCTATCGTCTCCATGGCGTCTGAGCGCGCCTGACCGGCATAGATCAGCAGTTCCATGACCGTACTTTCATCTGCAAACATTGCTATCCTCTCTATTCCGCCGCCGCTGCGGTATTGACCTTGTTAGCGGCAATCACAAACGGTAAGTAAATCAGTGTTGAAACCGCGAGGCACAGGATGCCGACAAACAGCGCCAGCCAGTTGCCTCCCGTGCCAAAGAAGGCGATAAGCGGCCCGGGTGTGGTCCACGGGACGGCATAAGCAATCGGCGGAATAAACTCCATGCTGATAAAGAAATAGCCAATCAATGAATTCACAAACGGCACCAGAATGAACGGGATCACCAGGATGGGGTTAAGCACAATCGGCAGACCAAACATCACCGGCTCATTGATGTTAAACAGGCCCGGCACGAAGGCCATTTTTGCCAGATCACGGTAATCTTTACGCCGGGAGGCGATAAAAATGGCCAGCAGCAACCCCAGCGTCATACCCGACCCACCGCAGTTAGCAAACGCATCGTTGATACCGGTCCAGGTGATGGGATACGGCGCTCCCCAGGTGCTGCCATGTGAGGCGGCATAGGAGAGGTTTTCGAGATTGGCTTCCGAGAAAATAGTCTCCCGGATAGCGGCCACGGTATTCGGCCCATGGATCCCCAGTACCCAGAGGAAATTCGCCACCAGCCCCAGCACCAGAACGGTAACAATGTTGGTCCCCATATCCTTCAGCGGGGCCTGAATAAGGGTATAAATCAGGTCGTTAAGGCCATTTGGAGAAATACGCGTCAACAGATAATTGAGGATCGAAAAGAAGATCATCACGAAGAAAATCGGCAACAACACCTTAAATGAACGCGCCACCGCCGGCGGCACCGCGGCAGGCATAGTGATGGTCACTTTTGGGTTACGCGCCAGGCGACAAAAGACCTCGCTGGAAATCAGCGCAACGATAATCGCCACAAACAACCCCTGCGGGCCAAGATATTTAGTCGCCAGATAGGCCTGGCCATCAATGATGGTGTAAGGGGTGTAGACGACAAAAAAGGCGCCGATCGCCGTCAGGCCGCACAGGAGATCGTCCTGTTGATAGCTGATCGCCATATTGCGCGCCACCAGAAAGGTGATCAATATCGCCATGATATTGACCGACCCGTTCATTACCGGGGTGAAAATCTGCTGCGCTTCCGCCAGATTGGGGAATATCGAGCCTAAATGCAGAATACTGGCGATAAATCCGTCAGGCGATAAAATAGCAAAGTTGATAAGAATAATCAGCGAACTGGCCATTACGATGGGAAACGAAAGAATAAACGCATCGCGAATCGCTGAAACGTGGATCTGAGAATTTAATTTAATCGCGACAGGCACGAGAATTTTTTCCATGCCACGCTCAAAGGTATCCATGAAACTCATGACGAACCCTTATTCATAATAATTAATTAGCGTCACCATGTTTTAGCCACAGCTGTCCATGGCCTGAATGACATAGCCACACAATAACGGGGAATAATGAAGAAACTAACGCTTTGCCAGTAATGCCAGTGCATTATCCAGAACGGCTTTACCGTCCATCTGCCCATAATATTTCATATCAATCACCGCTACCGGCATTTTACCCTGAGCCACCTCTTCTATTTCATTTTTTTGAAAACGCACCTGCGGGCCTAAAAGCAAAACATCCACTTCGTTGTTCTTAATCTTTTCTTTGGCTTCAGAAATAGCCATAGCATTGATATTCACCGAAACCTTAATATTCGCCGCCTGCTCCTGCATTCGCTTCACTAACATACTGGTCGACATTCCTGCTGCACACACTAACAATATATTTTGCATTAACTCATCCTTTTAATTTATGACCTCAATTGACGAGCACTTTAATAATTGTTAATTTTCTTAACCGCGGTTTTGATCACAGTTAGCCATCCTGAAGTGGTGCAGAAGTAAAGCAAAAAATGAACGTCTTGGCCTGTACTTAACGTCGTACGATAGCAAGCCCATGTTTCCAAAGGGATTATGGAGGTTCAAAAGTGGTTTACAAAAATATCGTCAATTTGCTTAAAAACAAAATTAATAGCCCGTTCTACAACATTGGCGATCTTCTGCCAGCCGAAAAAGAGTTAGCAGAACTTTATGATGTTTCACGCAATACGTTACGTAAGGCGCTGAAAACCCTGGAAGAGGATGGTTTAATCGAACGCCGACATGGCTCAGGCACATGGATTAGAAATAAGCATTTCCAGGCGTCGGTGACGCATTTAGACAGTTTTACCGAAATTGCCCGTAATCAGGGGAAAACGCCCTCCAGCCAGATCCTAAAATTTGAGTTACAGCCCGCCTCGGAGGAAATTGCCCGTGGGCTGCAATTGCAGCACGGTGAAGCGGTATATTATGCTAAAAGATTGCGTTTTATCGATAATATTGCGATGCAATTAGAGGAAACCTGGCTGTCAGCGACCCGCTTTCCCGACCTGACCATCGCGCATATGAAGAAATCGAAGTTTTCATATATAGAAAACGAATGCGGAGTAAGAATAAATGGATGTTACGAATCAATAGTGCCGATACTGCCGACGCCTGAGCTGGCAACCCTCCTGCATATCAGCGCTAAAGATCCGATTATTCGCATGCAGACCCAGGCGATTGATGAACACCACCAGCCTATCGATTACTCCATTTTGTATACCAATATGTTCGAGTTCCAGGTGAAGTATTATCTGCCGCGGCAGACGGCGTCCGGCCTGCCCGCGGGCAAGACCGGACCATAACCTAACCCTGACGGCGAAAAGAGATGAGGGTGACGAGGATCCCCAGCGCCGCGCAGAGGGCGCCGGCAAGGAACACCGACGAGTAGCCCAGCGAGGTGGCCAGCAGACCGGTCAGCGGCCCGGTCAGACCATAGGAGATATCCTGAAAGGCCGCATAGCCGCCGAGCGCGGTACCGCGCACCTGGGCCGGGACGCGCTTGACCACCTCCACGCCGAGCGACGGGAAAATCAGGGAGCAGCCGCATCCGGTCAGGGCCGCACCGGCCAACGCCACCCAGACGCCCGGCGCCAGCCCCAGCAGCGTCAGACCGACCGCCTCTATCAGCAGCGAGACCATCGCCACCTTAACGCCGCCGAACCGATCTGGCATCCAGCCGAACAGCACCCGCATCAGCACGAAGGCTCCGCCAAACGCCGTCAGGGTAAAGCCGGCCATCGGCCAGCTATGACTGGCAAAATAGAGCGAAACGAAGGTGCCGATCACCGCAAAGCCGACGCCCTGCAGGCCCAGGCCAAGACCTGGCCGCCAGATCATACCGATGACGCCCCACAGCGAAGGTCGCTCGCCACCGTGGGCCGCCACTTTACGCACGCTACCGTTGATAAGCCAGGCGACGAGCGGTAGTCCCATGGTGACGCAGGCCAGGACCGCCACGCCAAACTGGCTGTAAATTAATAATCCCAGCGGGGCACCGACCGCCAGCGAACCGTACATCGCCATGCCGTTCCATGACATCACTTTGCCCGAGCGGGCGGGTCCCACAAGCCCCATTCCCCAGCTCAGATTACCGGTCAGCAGCTGACTTTCGCCAAACCCGAGGATCAAGCGTCCCAACAGCAGCAGGCCAAGTCTGGCGAGCACCGGCAGCGGCAGCAGCGCGGCGGCCAGCCATGCCGCCCCGGCCAGGGCACAGGCCAGCATCCCTTGCAGGACGGAGCGTTTGGCGCCGTACTGGTCGGCCAGGCGCCCGGCGTAACCGCGGGTCAGAACGGTGGCGAGGAACTGGATCCCCACCGCTACGCCGACCACGGTGTTACCAAAACCCAGCTCCTGGTGGACAAACAGCGGGATCACCGGCAGCGGCAAACCGACGGTCATATAGGTCAAAAAGACGGCAAACGTAATACGAAACAGCGAAAAATTCGCCGATGAATTGGATGTTGTTTCAGTAACTGCGGACATGCATTACTCCAGATTTGCAGAGTAAGGCGAGCAAAGCGACACGCCCCCTCCACCTGACTATCAGGGTTAAGGCGCGTTGGTTGACGTTAAACGCTTACGCATTAGTGGAGAGACTAATGGATCCGCCAGCAGTGTGCCTGCGGGCCTTTACCCTGTCAAGATGACAAAAAAGGGGAGCCGGTGGCTCCCCTCTGTGCATCGCGTGCTGATTAGGCGTGGTATTTACGCATTACCAGCGTGGCGTTGGTGCCACCGAAGCCGAAGCTGTTGGACATCACGGTGGTCAGCTTAGCGTCAGTCGGTTTGGTGACGATGTTCAGGCCGGCAGCCTGCTCGTCCAGCTCTTCGACGTTGATGCTCGGCGCGATAAAACCGTGCTCCAGCATCAGCAGGGAGTAGATAGCTTCCTGTACGCCCGCCGCGCCCAGCGAGTGGCCGGTCATCGCTTTGGTTGCCGAGATAGCCGGGCTGTTGTCGCCGAACACTTCGCGAATGGCGCCCAGCTCTTTCACGTCGCCGACCGGAGTAGACGTACCGTGGGAGTTCAGGTAATCGATCGGCGTATCAACGCCGTGCATCGCCATCTGCATGCAGCGCACCGCGCCTTCGCCAGACGGGGCGACCATGTCAGCGCCATCGGAGGTTGCGCCGTAGCCGACGATTTCCGCATAGATATGTGCGCCACGCGCCAGGGCGTGTTCCAGCTCTTCCACCACGACCATACCGCCGCCGCCGGCGATAACGAAGCCGTCACGGTTAGCATCATAGGTACGGGACGCTTTTTCCGGGGTGTCGTTGTATTTGGTGGACAGCGCGCCCATGGCGTCGAACTCGCAGGCCATTTCCCAGCACAGCTCTTCGCCGCCGCCGGCAAAGACGATGTCCTGTTTGCCCAGCTGGATCTGCTCTACCGCGTTACCGATACAGTGTGCGGAAGTGGCGCAGGCCGAGCTGATGGAGTAATTCACGCCGTGAATTTTGAACGGCGTGGCGAGGCAGGCGGAAACGCCGGAAGCCATCGCTTTCGTGACCACATACGGGCCCACGGCTTTCAGACCACGCGGGCTGCGCATGGCATCGGCGCCGAAGACCTGGAATTTCGGGGAACCGCCGCCGGAGCCTGCAATCAGACCGACACGCGGGTTATTCTGGTATGCTTCCGGCGCCAGACCTGCGTCGGCAACGGCCTGTTCCATGGACAGGTAAGCATAGATGGAGGCGTCGCTCATGAAGCGCACTACTTTGCGGTCAATGAGGCCAGTGGTATCCAGTTTGACGTTGCCCCATACGTGGCTGCGCATCCCTGAATCTTTAAGCTCCTGAGAGAAAGTGATCCCTGAACGTCCTTCACGCAGAGATGCCAGGACTTCCTGCTGGTTATTACCGATGCTGGAAACGATGCCCAAGCCAGTAATCACTGCACGTTTCATTAAATACCTCTGTAAGTCGCACTATTTTAAGTTTCGTGTCGCACAATAGCGTACACTTGTACGCCGAACAAGTCCGATCAGACATTTTATGTATAAATTTGCGCCCTCAGGCACACATCGTTAAGATCGTGCTACGCCTTGTGATTCGAGTAACTTACGTGAAACAAAACGCCATACAACCAGCCAACCTGGAATTCAACGCTGAGGGTACACCTGTTTCCCGAGATTTCGACGATGTTTACTTTTCCAATGACAACGGTCTGGAAGAGACGCGCTACGTTTTTCTCGGTGGAAATCGCCTGCCGGAGCGCTTCGTCAGCCACCCTCGCCCGTTGATGATCGTCGCGGAGAGCGGCTTCGGTACCGGGCTCAATTTCCTCACCCTCTGGCAGGCCTTTGACGTTTTTGTTCGCGATAACCCGGACGTTACCCTGCAAAGGTTACATTTCATCAGTTTTGAGAAATTTCCGCTGAAGGCTGAGGATCTGCACCTGGCGCATCAGCGCTGGCCAGAGCTGGCCCCGTGGGCGGAACAGCTGCAGGCGCAATGGCCATCAGCCTTCGCCGGGTGCCATCGTTTGCTACTCGACGGCGGGCGGGTGACGCTCGATCTGTGGTTTGGCGATATTAATGAGCTGACCAGTGAGCTGGATGATTCGCTAAACCAGCAGGTGGACGCCTGGTTTCTCGACGGTTTTGCCCCGGCGAAAAATCCCGACATGTGGACCCAGGATCTGTTTAACGCCATGGCGCGCCTGGCGCGTCCCGGCGGGACGCTGGCCACCTTTACCTCCGCCGGCTTTGTCCGCCGCGGCCTGCAGGAGGCCGGCTTTACCATGCGTAAAACCAAAGGCTTCGGCCGCAAGCGGGAGATGCTGACCGGCGAGATGGCGCAAACGCTGAGCTTTCCTGCGCAGACCCCCTGGTTCGCTCGCAGTAGCAGCGATGCCCGCGAGGCAGCCATCATCGGCGGCGGGATCGCCAGCGCCCTGCTCTCACTCGCCTTGCTGCGCCGCGGCTGGCAGGTGACCCTTTACTGCGCCGATGAGGCTCCAGCGCAGGGCGCCTCCGGCAATCGCCAGGGCGCACTGTACCCACTGTTAAGCCAGCACGATCCGGCGCTGGCACGCTTTTTCCCGGCTGCCTTTACCTTCGCCCGCCGAATGTATGACGCGCTGCCGGTGATGTTCGATCACGAATGGTGCGGTGTCACCCAGCTCGGCTGGGATGAGAAAAGCGCGCACAAAATCGCCCAGATGCTGGCGCTCAATTTACCCCCTGAGATCGCCTGCTCGGTGACAGCAGAGCAGGTCGCCGAGCTGACCGGCGTTGATACCGGCTGCGGCGGCGTCGCCTATCCGGCCGGCGGCTGGCTCTGCCCGCAGCAGCTTACCGCCGAACTGCTGGCGCTGGCGGCCACTCGCGGTCTGCACGTGCACTATGGTTATCAGGTTAATACTCTGGGCGCGGAGGGCGAGGGCTGGCTGCTCAATCAGCAGCGCTATCATCAGGCGGTGGTGCTGGCCAACGGTCACCGCATTGCGGATTTTGCACAAACCGCCCAGCTACCGGTCTACCCTGTTGGCGGCCAGGTCAGCCATATTCCCACCACCCCGCTGCTTTCCGCCCTGCGCCAGGTGCTGTGCTACGACGGCTACCTGACGCCGCAAAATCCGCGCAATCAGCAGCACTGCATTGGCGCCAGCTACCATCGCGGGCGGAGCGACATCACCTTCAGTGAAGAAGATCAGCAGCACAACCGGCAACGGTTGATCGACTGCTTCCCTGGCGCAGAATGGCCACAGGATGTGGACATCAGCGCCAATGACGCCCGCTGCGGCGTGCGCTGCGCCACCCGCGATCACCTGCCAATGGTCGGCAATGTACCGGACTATGAGGCAACATTGACGCAATATGCCAGCCTCCACGAACAACAGGATCACGCCGGTAATGCGCCGGTCTGTCACAACCTGTTTATGCTTGGCGCGCTCGGATCGCGGGGACTGTGCACCGCGCCGTTAAGCGCTGAGCTGCTGGCGGCGCAAATGAGCAGTGAACCGCTGCCGCTGGATAGCGATACTCTGGCGGCACTGAATCCGAATCGGCTGTGGGTGAGAAAACTGCTGAAGGGAAAAGCGGTGAAATAAAACCATCAGGACAGGCAATTTCCCGGGTACGGCTGACGCCTGACCCGGGCTACAACATGGCTCAGGCCTGATTTTTCGCCTGCTGATACAGGTTATGCCACATCCCCTGCACCAGAATTTGGTCCGGCGGCGACAGTTCGCCAGCGTTGATGGCTTTCTCCAGGCTCTGGCTGACCTTGCTGTTGACGGCTTCAGCGGAATGCTCGCCCTCTCCTTCCAGCTCAGCCACCGCCAGCGTCAGGTGGCCACGCAGATAACCGCCGGCAAACAGTTCATCATCACTGGCGTGGTCTACCATGTTGTCAATCAGCGCCAGAATGCGTGATTCAAACTCCGCGATCATCATCTTACCTCTTGTCATGTCATGTGTGGCCTTAGTGCAGGTCTTCCGGCCACGGAAAATGTTCCGCCGTCAATGGCGGCGTTTGATAATAGTGTTGTAATGCGCGAATAAAGCGCGCCGGACGCTCGGGGATCCCTTGTTCAAGCAAGGTCATCACCTGAGCATGCACCCGGCGCTGGAAGGCGATGCGATCGGGCTCAACGTCCCCTTCCAGATTGTCACAGCTGACGTTAAACGGAAATCCCGCCGCCACGCAGAACAGCCAGTCGAAGGCCTGCGGTTTGACCTCAACGTTCTCAAACTGGCTTTGGGTCATCGCATCGCGGCCATCCGGGCAGTACCAGTAACCAAAATCCACCAGCTCACGGCGGGCTTTGCCAGCGATACACCAGTGAGAAATCTCGTGCAGGGCGCTGGCAAAAAATCCGTGCGCAAACACGATACGGTGATACGGCGTTTCATCGTCTGCCGGAAGATAGATCGGCTCATCGTCGCCTTTAATCAGGCGAGTATTAAAATCTTCGGCAAAGCAGCTGTCGAAGAGGTCAATCAGCTGCTGATAATGGTGTTGCTGTTGCATTAATGAATTCCCAACCACTGCAAAATCTCCGCCCCGTGGCTGTCGAAGAGAAGTTTCGCGCTCATCACCGCCGAGACGATGACGATCATCGGCCGGATCAGCGACTGCCCTTTACTCAGCACCAGCCGGGAGCCGGCGCGGGCGCCAATAAACTGTCCGGCCATCATCACAAAGCCGGTGGCCCAGATAACTTTCCCACCGATGATAAACAGCAGCAGGCCGCCGACGTTTGAGGTGGCGTTCAGCAGTTTGGCATGGGCCGTCGACTTCGCCAGATTAAACCCGGCCAGGGTGACAAAAGCCAGTGCATAAAACGAACCGGCGCCGGGGCCAAAAAAGCCGTCGTAAAATCCAACGCTGCCGCCGGCGACCAGGGCAAATGGCAAACCGTACAGGCGACGCTGCCGGTCGGCTTCGCCCAGTTTCGGCATCAGCAGGAAATAGAGGCCAATACCGATCACCAGCAACGGCAGGATCTGCTTAAGAATATCGGACTGGACGTGCTGGACCAGCAGGGCCCCGGCGGTCGAGCCAATAAAGGTCATCAGAATATTCAGCTTCTGATCGGCGAGACTGACCACCTTGCGCCGCACAAAATAGAGGGTCGCCGAGAGCGATCCGCCACAGGCCTGCAGCTTGTTAGTGGCCAGCGCCTGGGCTGGTGGCATTCCGGCCGCCATCAGCGCCGGCACGGTCAGTAAGCCCCCGCCCCCCGCCAGTGAGTCAATAAAACCGGCCAGGATGGCGACAAAAAAGAGTACCACCAGCACCAGCGGCGATACGGCAAATAATTCGATAAAACTATCCATTACAGCACATGCTCATCCAGTAGCGCCTGGCAGGAAGGCGGCAGCGGCGGCGGCGTCTTCTTCACAGGAGGGGTAGACCCAGGTTTAGGAGGTTCGAACCAGCTCTGCAACTCAGACCCACAGCCATCACCAGGCGGTGGCGGTGCCTGATCTTCACACTCGAGGCTCCCCGCCGGACAACGTAGACGGACATGCATATGGGCGCGATGCTGGAACCAGGGACGGACTTTACGCAGCCACTGGCGGTCGCTGCCCGCGTCCAGGCACAGCTGCTGTTTAATCGCCGGGTTGACGAAAATACGGGTAACCTCGCTATCTTCCGCCGCCAGCTTGATCAGCTGGCTGATTTGTGGACTCCACAGCGACGGTACCACGCGTTTGCCGTCGCTGGCGACCAGGTCCAGCGCCTGCGGCTTCAACAGCTGAGACGATGTCCAGCGCGTTTGCGGCAGCTGGAGGAAGATATCGACATCCAGCCCCGTCTGGTGACTGGCGTGGCCGCCGTTAAAGCGCCCGCCCGCCGGCATCCCCATATCGCCAATCAGCACGGTTCCCATGCCTTTATTGTGCACCTGATTACTCAGGCGCTGAATGAACTGCACCAGATCCGGATGACCGAAGTAACGACGCTGATCGGTACGCATCACCTGATAGCCGGTAGCACTCAGAGGAAGCGCCTCGGCGCCAACGATACAGCCATTGGAAAACGCACCAATTGACTGGGCGCTGCCGCCGATCGGCTGGGTTATTTTCTGCCACGGCGTGGCGGCCAGGCTACCGGCGCTGACCAGCAGCGCCAGCAGGGCGATAACGGTGTTTTTCATGGTTACCAGCGTGGAATTGTCGTCGTCACGTCGCCATTCTGCGCGCGCTGACGCATAAAGTGATCCATTAGAACGATCGCCAGCATCGCCTCAGCGATCGGTACGGCGCGAATGCCGACGCACGGATCGTGACGCCCTTTGGTGATCATCTCCACCTCTTCGCCAAAGCGGTTAATCGTATGACCGGGAACGGTAATACTGGAGGTAGGCTTCAGCGCGATGTTGGCAACGATCTGCTGTCCGCTGCTGATGCCGCCAAGAATGCCGCCGGCGTGGTTGCTCTGGAATCCGGCTTTGGTGATTTCATCGCGGTTTTCGCTGCCGCGCAGCTTCACCACCTCGAAACCGTCGCCAATCTCCACGCCTTTCACCGCGTTAATACTCATCAGCGCGTGGGCGATGTCGGCGTCAAGGCGATCGAAGACCGGCTCGCCGAGACCCGGCGGTACGCCGTCGGCAACGACGGTAACTTTGGCGCCTATAGAGTCACCCTCTTTTTTCAGGCCGCGCATCAGCTCGTCCAGGGCGTCAATTTTATCTGGATCCGGGCAGAAGAAGGGATTCTGCTCAACCTGATCCCAGTCTTTGATAGCCAGCGGAATATCACCCATCTGTGTCAGGCAGCCGCGAATGACAATGCCGAACTTCGCGGCGAGGAATTTTTTGGCAATCGCCCCGGCCGCCACGCGCATCGCGGTTTCGCGCGCAGAAGAACGACCGCCGCCGCGATAGTCGCGCAGACCATACTTTTGCTCGTAGGTATAATCGGCGTGGCCCGGACGGAACAGATCTTTGATCGCGCCGTAATCCTGCGAACGCTGATCGGTGTTCTCAATCAGCAGACCGATACTGGTCCCGGTGGTAACGCCTTCGAAGACGCCGGAGAGGATTTTGACCTGATCCGGCTCGCGACGCTGCGTGGTGTAACGCGAGGTGCCCGGGCGGCGACGATCGAGATCGTGCTGCAGGTCGGCTTCGGTCAGCGGGATGCCCGGCGGCACACCGTCAACGATGCAGCCCAGCGCCAGGCCGTGCGACTCGCCGAAGGTAGTGACGCGAAAGAGTTGTCCAATTGTATTTCCTGCCATCACGGCTCCATTCTTTGTCGTTATGTTGGCGTGTTGTTTTTTTAGTCTTTATAAATACCGAAGTACGCACGAGCGTCAATTAGCTGCTGTTTGGTCAGCATAAAGACACCGTCGCCGCCGTTATCAAACTCAAGCCAGGTAAACGGCACGTCCGGATACTGCTCCATCAGATGTACCATGCTGTTACCGACTTCACAAATCAGAACCCCGTCGTCGCTGAGATAATCCGGCGCATTGCCGAGGATGCGGCGCGTCAGCTTCAGGCCATCGCTCCCGGAGGCCAGACCCAGCACCGGCTCATGCTCATACTCTTCCGGCAGATCGGCCATGTCCTCTTCATCCACATACGGCGGATTGGTGACGATCAGATCGTACTGCAGCTTCGGCAAATCGCGGAACAGGTCGGAGCGGATCGGCGTCACGTGATGGATCAGGCCATGGGACTCGACGTTGTGCTCGGCGACAGCCAGCGCGTCCGGGGAGATATCCACCGCATCGACTTCCGCCTCGGGGAAGGCATAGGCGCAGGCGATGGCGATGCAGCCACTGCCGGTGCACATATCAAGGATGTGCTGCGGTTTGTGGTTAATCAGCCCGGCAAACTGGTTATTGATCAGTTCGCCAATCGGGGAGCGCGGCACCAGCACCCGCTCATCAACGTAAAACTCATGACCGCAGAACCACGCTTTGTTGGTCAGATAGGCGACGGGAATACGATCGTTCACGCGGCGGATCACCCGCTCTACAATGCGGTGTTTCTCGCTGGAGGTCAGGCGCGCAGTGCGCATATCTTCCGGGATATCAAGCGGCAGGTAGAGGGACGGCAGCACCAGCTGAACCGCCTCATCCCACGGGTTATCGGTGCCGTGACCGTACCAGATGTTAGCAGCGCTGAAACGGCTGACCGCCCAGCGCAGCATGTCCTGAATGGTATGCAGCTCATTGACTGCCTCATCAACAAAAATTTTATCCACGACATCCTCCAGGGCACACTCTGCTATAAATTCGGCGGCTAGTGTGCCATGAAGACGGCGATAAATCAGCATTCTTGCGTGGGGTGGCCGGGGAAAAAACAGGTTTTCCTTGCCCGAAGGGATATTGAGTCGGGTAAACTAGCGCAAAGTATTCATGAGAGCGGACAATGAAAAAGAAGACATCGCTTAGCGAGGAGGATCAGGCGCTGTTCCGTCAGCTGATGACCGGCACACGAAAGATCAAGCAGGACACCATCGTTCACCGCCCGCAGCGCAAGAAAATCACCGAGGTTGCTCCTAAGCGTTTGCTGCAGGAACAGGCCGATAACAGCCACTATTTCTCTGATGAGTTTCAGCCGTTGCTGAATACCGAAGGCTCGACGAAATATGTCCGCGCCGACGTCAGCCATTTTGAGTTAAAAAAGCTGCGCCGTGGGGATTATTCGCCAGAGCTGTTTCTCGATCTGCATGGGCTCACTCAGCAGCAGGCCAAACAGGAGCTGGGGGCACTGATTGCCGCCTGCCGTCGCGAACATGTGTTTTGCGCCTGCGTGATGCACGGGCACGGCAAACACATTCTCAAACAGCAAACCCCGCTGTGGCTGGCGCAGCACCCGCATATTATGGCGTTTCACCAGGCACCCAAAGAGTACGGCGGTGACGCCGCACTGCTGATATTGATTGAGGTCGAGGAGTGGCAACCGCCGGAGCTGCCGTAACGGCGGGCTCCGGGGGGCCGTCAGATGGCGTTGGCCATCTTGAGGTTGCAGGGGCTTTTCTGCCAGAGGAACTCACCTTTGCCGTCGGCGTCCAGCGTCACGCAGGCGATAGCCGAGGTGGTGAACATCGGGGGCGTTTCCCCCGGACACAGCTCTGAGACCAGATACCCCACCAGCGGCAGGTGAGAGACGACCAGCGCCGTCGCCACGCCTTCATTCGCCAGCGCCTGAAGATAGGCGCTCACCATTCCCACATCGCCGCACGGCGTGAGTTCCGGCATCACGTCGACATGTTTTGGCAGGTTCATACACTCCCCAACAATATCCAGCGTCTGTTCTGCACGCAGATAGGGACTGACAAGAACGCGCTCAATATCCACTTTTTGACCTTTCAGCCAGGTTGCCATCTGACGAGACTCATCACAACCGCATACGGTTAATGGACGAACCGAGTCACTGGCTGCATCGAGGGCAGCGTCGCCGTGACGCATAATAAAAACTTGCATATTGCACCGCTTTTGTTAACCAGAAGCACCGTAGTTTGGCCTGCGAAGACAATACGCAGGCGACCCGGTGGCCGGGCATTGTGCCTGATCCATTCCACGAATGAAACGCTGTTTTTTACCTCAATGGCGTAAGTATAGTCAATCATTGTTTACAAAACAGCCAATCAACAGCGTCATCCGTAGCCGGATTTACCTTCTTTGACCACAACTTAGGTCAGCCGTTCATCCGCTGGCCAAAAGGTTGTCCCCTGTTCGGCCATGCGTAATAAAGTGTCACAGGGTGTAAAACGTGGGCCGTACTGGGCGGCCAGGCGCTGCAGGATCGCGGCAACTTCACCCGCGCCGATAGTATCCATATACCGGAACGGGCCGCCAAGAAATGGCGGAAACCCTATACCAAAGACGGCGCCGATATCGCCATCGCGCGCGCTACGGATAATCTGCTCATCAAAGCAGCGCGCCGCCTCGTTAAGCATCATCATCACACAGCGCTCCGCCACCTGCTGCGCGGAGAGCCGCGACGGGGAGCGGTCGATGCCCAGCAGCGGATAGACTGCCGGGTCGGGCCGTTTTTTGCTTTTACGCCCTTTTGTCTCATAAAGATAGAAACCACGATTATTTTTTCTACCTTTGCGATCGTCCTTCAAAATCGCGTCAATGATGTTTGCAGGCGGGCTAAAACGTTCTCCAAACGCGCTCTCCAGCACGGGGATAATTTTGGTGCCGGTATCGATACCCACCTCATCGAGCAGTTGAATCGGCCCCACCGGAAAACCGAATTTAACCAACGCGTTATCAATCACCTCAACCGGTTCGCCTTCCACCAGCAGGCGCATCGCTTCATTGATATACGGCGCCAGTATGCGATTCACATAAAAGCCCGCTTTATCTGCGACAACAATCGGCGTTTTTCCCTGCCGTTTAGCCAGCTGCACCACGGTGGCGATAGTCTGCGGGTCAGTTCCCTTATGCGGGATCACTTCCACCAGCGGCATTTTCTCCACCGGACTAAAAAAATGCAGGCCGATTACCTGCTCCGGACGGCTGGCGTGGGCGGCAATATCGCCGATCGGTAACGATGAGGTGTTCGACGCAAAGATGGTCTGCTTCCCACCGTATTGTTCCACTTCGCTGACCATCCGCTGTTTGAGAGCCAGGTCCTCAAATACCGCCTCAATCACCACGTCGCGATGAGCAAAGCCCTGATAGTCTGTGGCGCCGGAGATCAACGCCATCTGGCGATCGCGCTCGCCCGGGCGCAGACGACGCAGGCGAACCTGTTTATTCAACAGATCCCAGCTGTACTTTAAGGCGTGGTTGATGCCACGCGGCTGGATATCTTTAATGCGCACCGGCAGCCCGCCCTTACAGGCGGTCACATAGGCGATTCCCCCGCCCATCAGGCCGCCGCCCAGCACCGCAATGTTCGTCAGCGGCCTGGGCTCTGCTTCGGCGCCACGATCTTTTTTCAGATCGGTACTGGCAAAGAAGATTGAGCGAAGCGCCTGCGATTGCGGGGTCATCGCCAGTTCACCAAACGCGCGAGCTTCTTCGGCGTAACCGCTGCTGCAGCCGTGGGCCAGACCATTCTCGACAACCTGCAGAATTCGCTTCACCGCCGGATAATTCCCCTGGGTTTTACGCTGCGTTTGTTTGCCGACAAACTGGAATAACAGATGGCGGCCCAAAGGCCCCGCCAGCACGCGTTCGCGTACCGGCATATCCCGGCTGGCCGGTCGCCCCTTCAGCGCCAGCTCCACCGCCGCCTGCAGTAAAATCGCCTGCGGCACCACCTCGTCTACCAGACCGGCTTTCAGCGCCTGTCGCGCACGCAGCTGCCTGCCGGTGAGCATCATATCCAGCGCGGTGCTGACGCCAATCAGCCGCGGTAAACGCTGTGTCCCGCCGGAACCCGGCAGCAGGCCAAGCTGCACTTCCGGCAAACCGAGTCGGGTTTTTTCGTCATCGCTACAGATGCGGGCGTGACAGGCCAGCGCCAGTTCCAGACCACCGCCAAGGCAGGCGCCGTGGATGGCGGCAATCACCGGGATCGATAAGCCATGGATCTCAGACATAATCTGCTGTCCCTGGCGCGCCAGCGACTCCGCCTCCTGCACGCTTTGGCAGCGGGCAATCATGTTAATGTCTGCGCCAGCGATAAAGTTATCCGCTTTGGCGGAGATAAACACCACGCCGCGCAATGACTTATCATCACGAACCTGGCGTATCAGGCCGCGCACCTGATTGCCGAACTCAGCTTTCAGGGTATTCATTTTCTCACCCGGGGCATCGATGGTGATCACCGCGACCTTGTCCTCACGGACCTCAAGCTTAAAAGCGGAAACAGCATCCATTATTCAGCCTCCAGAATCATCGCCGCACCCAGACCACCTGCCGCGCAGGCCGTCACCAGGCCAAATCCCCCGCCCCGCCGCCGCAGTTCATGCAGCGTCTGGTTGATCATTCGCGCGCCGGTGGCGGCAAAGGGGTGCCCATAGGCGATAGAGCCGCCGAGGACGTTAAACTTGCTCTCCTCTACCTCGCCGGTGGCCTGCGTGCGTCCCAGCACCTCGCGGGCAAAGCGTTCGCTTGCCAGACACTGGAGATTGGCCAGGGTCTGCGCGGCGAAGGCTTCGTGCATATCGATAAGCGTCAGATCCGCCAGCGTCAGGCCAGCTCTCTCCAGCGCCAGCGGCGTGGACCACGCTGGTCCCAGCAGCATATCCTGCCAGACATCAATAGCGGTAAAGGCGTAGCTGCGCAGATAACCCAGCGGCCTCAGCCCCAGCTCTTTGGCCCTGGACTCGGTCATCAGGATCACCGCTGCCGCGCCGTCCGTCAGCGGCGTACTGTTGGCGGCGGTGACGGTGCCATGTTTGCGGTCGAAGGCCGGGCGTAACTTCTGATAATCAGCGAGTGTTGAATTTTTACGAATGTTATTATCCTGCTCCAGCGGCTCGCGAAAAGGGGGAGCATAGGCGGTCATTACCTCTGCCGACAACTTTCCCTCTTCCCAGGCTTTGGCCGCCAACTGGTGCGAACGATGCGCCAGTGCATCCTGTTGTTCCCGGGTGATCCCCCAGCTTTTTGCCATCTGCTCGGCGGTATCGCCCATCCGCAAACCGGTTGAATATTCCGCCACCGCCGGAGGAACCGGTAACAGGTCGCGCGGCCGCAGACGCGAAAACAGCTTCAGTTTCTGACTCAGCGAGCGGGCCTTATTGGCATCCACCAGCGTGCGGGCCAGTGTTTTACTGACCCCAATGGGCAATACCGAGGAGGAGTCGGCGCCGCCGGCAATACCGGCGCGGATGGTGCCGGCCATCAGGCTTTCAGCGACGTTCGCCACGGCCTGGAAACTGGTGGCGCAGGCGCGGCTGACGCTATAGGCGTCAGTATGAACGCTCATGCCGGTACCCAGCACAATTTCTCTGGCGATGTTCGGCGCTTCCGGCATCTGCACCACCTGGCCAAAGACCAGTTGCTCGATGACTTCGGCAGGAATGTCGTTACGCGCCAGCATCTCGCCAACCACCATTTTTCCTAAATCAACGGCCGGAACGCCATGAAAAGCCGTTGCCTGACGCGCAAACGGCGTGCGTAACCCCGTGACAATGGCAATGCGATCGCCCTGACGGGTGATAAGCGGTAATGCCTGACTCATAACTCTCCCCTGTTAACCAAGACAACCAAGTGGTCTGACCTGATAACATTCTTAACTAATTTTTTACATTAAGCCAATCGGAGAAGCGCAAAATTGCGAGCCAAAACACAGTGAAGAGAAAAGGTAACGCCCCGTATTCGGGGCGTCAGGAGGAGGAATTAACGTAAGCCCAGCTGGAAGATCAGCGATTCTGCTTCGCAGCTGAAAACAAAATCGATATCCAGCTGCACACCGCCGTCAACGTCAGTAAAGGTTGGGTTAATTTTGCACGGCTCAGATTCGACATTGCGGGCTTTTTCGCTTAACGCGGCGAGCGTTTGCTCGGCTTCCGCGCGGTTGGCGAATACGCGACTGTATGAGGCGGTGCAGTCGGTGTTGTCAACAATCGTGCCAACATCCATACAGCAGCAAACCGGGGTTTCATCAGCGCTACATTTACTCATCGTGGATTTCCTCTGGAGATGCACCTGCGGTGCCAGACAAATTATGTGTTTATTTTAAGCCCTGCCCCCGGTGAGCCTCCAGCCGAGAATCGCCCTGGCGGCGTTAAGTGACAGAAATCACACTTAAAAATGATCTAAAACAAAAATCCCCTTCTGTTCCCCTTGCTCTCTCCGGGATTTTTGCCAGCTGGATCGCGTTTCTGTTATCACAATTGAAAAACTTCATAAACAAACTTGCAACAACTCATCTGGTCAGACCTATACTCAGCGCACTGGTCTGATTTCTTGGTTGTACCGCAGACCCTACACTCCCGCGCTTCTGTTACGGCATGTAACATAGTTTAAAAAAAAATAACTCAATGAGGTTATGGGCATGAGCCAGAAAACCCGCTTTACCCAATCTGCCCTTGCAGTGGCTGTCGCACTTGTTTCCACCCAAGCCTGGTCAGCAGGCTTCCAGCTCAACGAATTCTCTGCATCGGGGCTGGGTCGCGCCTATTCCGGTGAAGGGGCTATCGCTGACGATGCTGGTAATGCCAGTCGTAACCCGGCATTAATTATGATGTTTGACCGCCCGACCATGTCGGCGGGCGCCGTTTTTGTCGACCCGGGCGTTAATGTTTCGGGCACCTCCCCCACCGGTAAAAGCCTGAATGCGGACAATATTGCCCCGACGGCGTGGGTGCCTAACTTCCACTTTGTCGCGCCGATTAACGATCAATTTGGTTGGGGGGCGTCCATCACCTCTAACTATGGCCTGGCAACGGAATACAACGATGACTATGCGGCTGGCAGCATGGGCGGTAAAACCGACCTGACCACCGCGAACTTCAACCTGAGCGGCGCCTACCGTCTCGACAGCAACTGGAGCTTTGGCTTAGGTTTTGACGCGGTCTACGCCAAGGCGAAGATCGAGCGCTATGCGGGTGACCTGGGTCAGATTGTCGCTGGTTCTGGCGCACTGCCGCCGGCGCTGGCAGGCCAGGTGGCGAAGATCCCTGCCGACACGCAGATCGCCCATCTTAACGGCAACGCCTGGGGCTTTGGCTGGAATGCCGGTATCCTCTATGAGCTGGATAAGAACAACCGCTACGGTTTTACCTACCGTTCCGAGGTGAAGATCGACTTCGACGGTAACTACCGCAGCAGCCTGCCGGCGGCTTATAACCAGATCCTTGGTAACTTCGGCCTGCCCGCGGGAACCAACGGTCAGACCACCAATGGTTCATTGACGCTTAACCTGCCGGAAATGTGGGAGCTGTCGGGTTATAACCGTGTGGCACCGCAGTGGGCGGTCCACTACAGCCTGACCTACACCAGCTGGAGTCAGTTCCAGGAGCTGAAAGCGACCGGCAGCAACGGCCAGACGCTGTTCTATAAAGAGGAAGGCTTTAAAGACGCCTATCGTCTTGCGCTGGGGACCACCTATTATTACGACGATAACTGGACCTTCCGTACCGGTATTGCCTTCGATGACAGCCCGGTACCGGCCAGCAATCGCTCCATCTCCATTCCGGATCAGGATCGTCTGTGGCTGAGCGCGGGTACCACTTACGCCTTCAACCAGGATGCGTCAGTTGACGTTGGGATATCCTATATGCATGGGCAGCATGTTGAAATTAAGGAAGGCCCGTATACCTTCCGTTCCGAAGGGACCGCCTGGCTGTACGGCGCTAACTTCAACTACCGCTTCTGATAAGCCTCGCACAACAAAAAAGGGTGAACATGATGTTCACCCTTTTTTTATCATTCGCCGATCACTGTGAATCGATATCTTTCAGTTCATCCTGAATAGCCTGGGCATTCGGGTTGTCCGCCGGGGTCAGCTTACCGCCGTTAGCGATAAAATCATGACGCTGGAAGTAGGCTTCACGCATCAGAATGTAAGGATCGGAAGACTGGCGCAGCAGGCCGTCGGAATCCAGCAACTGAGCACGCGTCTCAATCCCTTCCACCGCCCATTTACCGATCGACATCGGCCAGGTCAGCCAGGAGAGCACCGGATACAGGCCATCGGCCATATCGCCGCCTTCATCGCGCAGGGTAAAGCTTCCATAGAACGGCAACTGAACATACGGGCCATAGCCAACGCCATAATGGCCAAGCGTACTGCCGAAACGATGCGGCTCAACGCGCTGTAGCTGCGGATTCGCCATCCCGGCCACATCGATAAGCCCACCCATACCGAGAATGGTGTTCAGGAAGAAGCGGGTAAAATGCACCATACCTTTATAGGGATCGCCCTGCAGGAAGTAGTTCACCATCACCGCTGGCTCTTCCAGGTTACTGGTAAAGTTGCTTAACCCATTGCGCGCCGGCTGCGGGACATAGTCACGCCATGCCACCGCTACCGGGCGAAGCACGTAAGGATCAACCACGTTAAAGTTGAAATTGAACATCGTGCGGTTAAACCCTTCTAACGGGTCTGAACGCCCCTGCGGCCGATCGCCAGAGCTGGAACTGGCACATCCCACCAGCAATGTGGCGCCAAGCGCAAGCGCCGACAGGCGATAATTCATAGATGTCTCCCTGGTTTTTATGGCTATCGCGAGTTGCCATCCATGACGGAAAGACAACGCTTCCGCCCGTAAAGATGTGAGCGATTGTAACAGCACGTTGAACGATGTCTATATCACCCAAGTTGTTGATTTGATCATAGCCTGGGAATAACGAGATCGCGGGGCTCCTATTCTACCGGAGCGACAAAAATCTGACGTTACCATTTTTGCGATTTCAGAGTATACCCAGCCAGACGGCAGGGAAAGCCGCTACGCTATTACTATACAGATTGATAGCGAGGACCACGAAATGGATGAACTAGACAATAACAAATTAAAGCCAGAGGATGACGAACGAGAAGTTGAAAGTGAGGAAAATCAGCGTGGTGAAGAGATAGAAGTGAATGAAGATCGCCTTCCCTCGCGGGCGATGGCGATCCATGAACATATTCGCCAGGAAGGAGAAAAAGAGATGGAGCGCGATGCGCTGGCCCTGCTGTGGTCAGCGATTGCAGCCGGTCTGTCGATGGGAGCCTCCCTGCTGGCGAAGGGGATTTTTCACGTCAAACTGGAGGGGATCCCGGGCGGTTTTTTACTGGAAAACCTCGGATACACCTTTGGCTTTATTATTGTGATTATGGCTCGCCAGCAGCTGTTCACTGAAAATACGGTCACCGCCGTTCTGCCGGTGATGCACAATCCTACTCCCGGCAACGTCGGTTTACTGATGCGGTTATGGTCGGTAGTACTGGCGGGCAATCTCATCGGCACCGCAGTGGCCGCCTGGGCCTTCAATTATATGCCTATATTTGATGAGCCAACCCGTCAGGCCTTTGTTAGCATCGCCGAAGACGTCATGAAAAATAGCCCGACAGAGATGTTCGCTAATGCGATTATTTCCGGCTGGCTGGTTGCCACCATGGTCTGGATGTTTCCTGTCGCCGGCGCCGCCAAAATCGTGGTGATTATTCTCATGACCTGGCTTATCGCCCTGGCGGATACAACTCATATCGTGGTGGGATCGGTCGAGATACTTTATCTGGTATTTAACGGAAACCTGCCCTGGACGGACTTTATCTGGCCGTTCGCCCTGCCGACGCTGGCGGGAAATATCTGTGGCGGGACCTTCATCTTCGCACTGCTGAGCCATGCGCAGATCCGTAACGACATGAGCAGTAAGCGAAAAGCGGAAGCCCGCACCCAGTCGGAGGAGAAAGCCAAAAACGCCGACAGGGCATAAAAAAAGCGCCCTGAGTGGCGAGGGTTTAAGCAGTCAGACGGTATGGCTCTTACTCAGGCGGACAAAAAACGCTATACTCGTGCCGCCTTGTCCCCTTAGTTAAATGGATATAACGAGCCCCTCCTAAGGGCTAGTTGCAGGTTCGATTCCTGCAGGGGACACCATATACAACTCTCCTGACGCCTACCGAATTCAATAAAATCCCCTTATAATCAGTAATAAACCCTCTGCTCTGGCTGTGCGACGTCAACCGATATCTACCCATCTCAATGTGAATCAATAAACGTTTGGGGACCTTAGTGGGGGCTTATCCTGTTCAATGAAACACGAGCCCCCTCAAATGCCCTTAAATGCGCGTCAGGTCGAGACTGCAAAGCCCAGAGACAAAGCCTATAAGCTCGCTGATGGCAGAGGGCTCTATCTCATGGTCAATACTAACGGTTCAAAGTACTGGCGCATGAAATATCGATTTGCCGGGAAAGAGAAAAAGCTCTCATTCTGAACCTACCCGGGCATCTCGCTTGCGGAAGCTCGCACTAAACGAGATGAGACAATAAAGGTATTGTCGAATGATAAGGCTCCCGGAGAGGTCAAAAAAGCCACGCAATTAGCTAAAAACTCTCGGTTACCAACACATTTGAAGCAATAGCTCTCGAATGGTACAGTGCAAAAGTATCCGGTTGGTCAAAGAGTTATGCTGATTACGTCAAGCGAGCTTTTATAAATAATGTCTTCCCCTATCCAGGATCTCAGCCTGTTAATGAAATAAAACCACTGGAGCTTTTGTCCGTATTACAACGAATAGAAAAGCGGGGAGCGCCTGAGCTTGCAAGCAAAGTACACCAGCATTGTAGTGAGATTTTTCACTACGCGATTGTTACAGAACGTGCCGAATACAACCCTGCTGCTGATCTTGGTAGTGTACGCATTACATGAAATCGCAGAAAGCATAATGAGCGCTATAAACTACCTCACTATTTCTCCTTAAAAATATTTATAAGCTAGATGGAACTTCAGTAGATTTATGGCATGAAACCACACGATTTAATTTATTTTTGTTGTGGAAATAGAATCCCATTTCCCCATCATGTACTTCAGAAGAGATTTGTCATTCTTGAGATTGGAATCAGGCACTGGAGCCTTCTCCCCACCGAAACCCTCACTACCGACAATAATATGCTCTTCTCCCCTTAACGAATATTTTACACCATTTTTAAAAGCAAAATATTTTACAATTACAGGGTCAATCCCACCAACACACCCTATTTTGTAGGCAAATAAAACGGTTCCTACGCCATCAGAAAATATTTTATTCACCTCGACAGAATCAGGAGCAATATCTAATTTTATATCTTCGCCGCAGTTTCGGACAAAATCTTTGAGGGTCCAATCGTTACTATTCCCTGTGACTTGTTTGACAAGTAAGGTCATTCCACCGTCTTTGCTATCAAGTTTTTTATCTATAATTAAAACATGTTTACCGGAACTATCATTCCATACCTTTTGGAAGGCTTCAGAACTTGCAAAAGATGATTGGGATAATACAAACGTAAAAGCGATAGCTAGTTTCCAATTCATCGTGTACTCTCTTTTCCTTTTGACTTTACGGTCATACTTAACATCTTTGAGTTCAATTCATTGACATCAAATTGTTGAAGGCTATGTTTTTGTGCCTCGTTATAATATGTTTTATAAGTTACAGGTAAAAAATATCGCATCCCTTTATAAGTGGAAAATTTAATCGTCCCTGCAGATACAGATCCATTTATAATTGATAACCCGCCTTGGTTACCACCCAAGCCAATGATGGCACCCTTTGCAGCTCCATAAACAAGGGTAGCATGATGACCAGACGTCGCAATAGCCCCGTAAACAGGCTTAGATATCTCGAAAAAATTACTATCACCGATGAATGATCTTGCTCTGAATGGAAAATGAGATTTAGCATACCCCACTTCTTGCAAACAATAATTTACAAATGATGCGCACCACGCGTGATTGCTGCCAACGAGGTTTGGCAACATTTTTCCATAACCTATCAACTGATGGTAATTAGATTTTTTAGTTATTATAGATTCATCTGCCCCTTTCCATTTTTGAGCTTCTTTAATTGCAACCACCATCCATGGGGCCTCTCTCTGATCATGAGGGAGTAATGCAATCGGATTGCCAGAATTTTTCCCTCCGACTGAATCCAGTACTTTTTTATTCGTATTGATTACACTATTTTTTCAGTTTTTTTATTAACTGGTTTTGAGGCTATCGGATTTTCAACTGGCCTTTCAGTCTGACCAGACGTAATATTGCCACTTTTGTCTATAGAAATTGATTGTCCTGGGTATATTTTATTAGGATCTGATATATTATTCTGCCGGGCAATATCTTCAACATTCACACCATTTTTTTCTGCGATCTTCGCCAAAGTGTCCCCTGGAGCTACGGTATAGATCGAAGGACTATTAGCATTGACACCATATATCATCAAATTCTGACCTGGAAAGATCTTACTCACATCTTTTATATTATTGTTTTTGGCTATTTCATCAACGCTTGTCTTATAACGTTCGGCAATTTTCGAGAGAGTGTCACCTGACATGAATATATACTCAATAGGTTTTTGAGTGCTCTTCGCACGTGGAGTTTTTGGGGTCTCGGCAAGTGTTTTTGCAGAGAATTGCGAAAAATTTCGCGTGAGCAGTATATTCTTCGTTTCATCCCCAGCGACTGCTGAATAAACAACATCCTCTTTTCCAGCAGAATTAATATATTTGACAACAATAGTCATTCCTTGTTTCGTATGGATGATTGTCTTGAGCTTACCGTAAGCATCTGTTTTCCACTCGTAGCTAGTGTTTCCTAGCGTCACTTTAAATGGCACATCAGCAACTGGTCGAGAGCCATCAGAAACAGTCACATTTGTCACATACACCCATTTTTCGGTGCCCGGCTTCAAGCCACCTTCCTTTGTGCTAATTGCTTTAATTACCTTACTGAATTTTGTATCGTCAAGATCTCCTACTTTCTCCCCCTGAGCGACCCCACTTTCAGACATGATAAAATTGGCATAAGCTTCAGGGTTATTACCATCATTCCCCGGCGCATATTTTTTCATCATTTCTGGAATAGTAAAATCCTTATATTTTCTTTTGCAGAGATCGTTTAGCATTATCACCAGCTTCTATGCTAGAAAATATTGCGAATGAATGTTTGTCTGGATTGTAGACAACTCCAATACCGATTTTTCCTTGCTGGTTTTTTACAGAAATGAGATTTCCTGGGTTATTGAATCGCCAATTCAGTGAGCCCCCTGTTTTTAACAATCTTGTGCCATTCGATGACTCATATTCTACCGTTTTTGTCGATGCATGATAAATAGCATTTATAAAGCGCATTTTAATTAACCCTCTCTGCTATTTGCCTGCAACTTCAAACTTGGCATCATCCAATAAAACAGGCGTCATGTGATATCCGGTCTCTGCAAGAAATATTACGCCATCAATACTGACAACTTTTCCTAGAAGACTTTTATTTGCTTTATAGTCATTACTATCACGCATTATCAACTGAACGTCCTGATTCCAATTTTGGTTGTCAGTATCTGCGTCTGTTACACATGTGAGTGGCTGTTTTAAATGCAATATCCACTCATGTAGCTTCTCATCATTCGCTTTATCCTCTCCCCAGCCAGGAGGGCCGTAGTATAATTTTTCGCTAACAACTCCTGTCAGACTTACTTTATCCCCTTCCTTTAGGCAAGTAGCAGATGCACTAAAGCTAGAAAACACGATCATAAAGCAAAAAATAGACTTCCAAATTTCCTTTAACATAAATCACCCTGTCGTAGTTAAATTTAATAGTTTTGCGATCATTGATTCTGTTAGCGCAGAAGTATGATCTTCTACTGTCTCGGTATCATCCGAATCAGTATCAGGCTCCAGTGATTCTATATCTTCCACGCTATCTACCTCAGCCTCTTCGACTGATGTTGGAAGCTCTTCTTTGAGCCAGGTTTCTCGCCCAATGATTAAGTTTAATGTATCGCTTTCAGGAAGCACTATTTTCGGGAAGCGATTCGACCTGCTGAAACTCCTGGTGGTGCATCACTGCGTCCAGCTGACGGCTTATCTGGAAATCCAGCTCAGCGATATGGTGGTCAATCAGCGTTTTGTCGAGCTTTTCCACCCGCTGGCCGGACTGACGGATGCGCTCCATAAACACCTGCATCGCCGCGGTGAGACGTTCCGCCGCCGGCGCTTCGGAGAGCGCGGCATCGTCCAGAAAGTCGTTGATATCCCCGAGGCAAGACGCCGGGGCGAGATTAATTTTTTCAAACAGCGAGGCGTAAACGCCCTCGCCCGCCCTGTTTTCCTGCAGCGTGGTTTGCCCCTGAACAGGGGCGTTTTCTGTGGTAACAGACATTAGCATTTTCCCGGTTAATCCATTAACAGACTTGCCCTGCACTTATTTCGGGGCAAGCGCACTCATTTCGTCGCGTAATTCCTGGGACAGCGCCGGATCTTTCAGAATTGCCTCAAGCTCTTTTCTGAAAGTGGCGTTATCGAGCAGATTGGATTTGAGATCGCGTAATAAATTTCGCATCGCCAGCATGGCGCGGAGTTGCGGAATTTGCCGGGCAACCTGCTCCGGTTCAAAATCTTTGATGTCGGTAAAGCGCAGTCTGACGTTCTCCTCTTCGCCATTGCCGGCAAGCGTATTTGGCACCGAGAGGTTTACTTCCGGGCTAAATTCCGAAAGTACGCTGTTAAAGTTATTTTTATTGACGTTGATTTTTTCTCTTTCTGACAAAGGCCGGTTCTCCTTACCATGACTAAAATCGCCAATGGTAAGCAGCTTGAGCGGTAGTTCAACCTTCTTTTGCGCGCCGCCGGTATGAAGAGATAATTTAAGATTAATGCGCGCCCTGGGGACTTCATTCTGGAACGTATCAGCCACTTTTGTCTTTTTCCTTAGTTAATTATCATACGCATTTTCGCCTTATATTTAATTAGGGGCAATGATAAAACAACGCTGAACAAAACAGCAAGCCACCAGTTATTAGTAATAACTACAATACAAATACAGCAATAATTCATATTAATAATGAATGATAATTACATCAATCATTAAAGATAAAAATTCCATAACATTAAAAAAAATTACACACCATAAAACTATCATTTAATGACTTAATCAATCAGCACAAACTTGTTTTAAATCAAGGTTGATATATTAAGAGCGTCAATATTAATAAATTTATTGATATTGCGGCATGAAGAGTTATAACAAAAGATGTATTGAACGCATTTACACTAATACTCAGCAAAAAAAGACTTACTTTCACATTTCTACAACCACCTTCATGATGTAACGATGTGACGGTATCATCTGTTACCGATAATGTAGACACATGTCTCGCAATTCCGCGTACAATGCCCCTTGGCTTAAACAGTCACAAGCCACTACCCCAGTGTAACCTTCTCTGGACGATACAGGAGCCAGACGTAGATATGAAACAGATCACCCTCAGCGATATGCAGCAGCAGAGCGAAGCGGCAGCCCATGCGCCACGCTTGCGCGCGCATCGCAATTTTCATCCTGAACTGAGCGACCCGATACAGCGTCTGGCCATCGCCATGGAACCTGGCACCTATATCCGCCCGCACCGGCACAGACATACCTTCGAACTTTTACTGCCGCTGAAAGGCCGATTCGTGGTACTGAATTTTGATGACAACGGCGTGGTCACCAGCCGGGTGGTGCTGGGTGAAACCTGTACGGCGCTGGAAATGGAGGCTGGCACCTGGCATACGGTGCTGTCACTGGACGCTGGCGGAATGGTGTTTGAAGTCAAACAAGGCGCTTATCAGCCGCTTGCTGAAATGGACACCATGGCCTGGGCGCCAGCTGAAGGCCAGCCGGGCACTGCAGAAATGATGGCATGGTATGCCATCGCGCAACCGGGTGACCGTTTCCCAACTTCTGCGCGATAAAAAGCCACGATCAAACGGACGCCGCAGGCGTCTGTTTGATTTGCCCAATCGTTCGCAAAATCTGCCACAGACACAGAACACTTGCATACCGCGCTACCGGTCGTTCTCAACTTTTCAGCTGTGTGGAGAAATAGTTATATTCAGCAAACTATTTTTCTCTACGATTAAGAGATGATAAGATAACGCGATAAAGTAAGTGTTTAGCAGTAAAACAATAACAATAGCCAATTAATCATTATATTATTCTCAATGTGAATGGATTTATTCAACAGGTAAAGGAAGTCAGCGAAAAGAATAAATGATTGTAATCAGCTCAGGTTTGCTGACCATGGCCATTTATGTTTTCATCGACATATGATTTTATGAATATAACAGAACGGAACATCTGGAAGCTAAATAATTTACCGCCCATGGAGTACTGCTCCCTGGCGCGGGCGCAAAAATTATTAAACTGTGAACTTGAAGACATTCTTCACTGGCATGATATTGGCGCGATCAATCTATGTCTGAAGCTCAACCCAACGCGGGGCACATTAAAAATCGCCGCCCTTTCTCATCAGGAAAAAGACGTCACTACCGCGTTCAGTCCGCTTTCCTCATCCGAGGCGGCGGAAACTATCTGGTCGCCCCACTCCCACATCCGCAGCATTCTGCGGCTTGAAGGAGATATTCCGATGATGGAAACCCTGCGCGGAAATACGGTGACGCAGTTCAATGTAAAGGTATCCGCGTCAGGACTCTGGCATCCACATTGCCGGAATTTAATGGCCTTGCTGGAAGCGCCGGATGATATTATTCGCGAAAGCAAACTTAGCATGATGTTGCCTGATAAACCGTTTGTTTATTGTCATTTCATTCCGGATGAAGATGAACGTCCCGCCATATCATTAAACCGTATCTATATCACCAGCCAGGCTATTGAGAAAATATACGCTCACAGTATTAGTGCCCGACCGATGGATGTGACAAAAAATCCACTACTCGAGCATTCCTCTTATATTCAACAGGAATTAACCTTGCTGCCGCAAAATGAGGTATTACTGGAGTTTATTCACTATATTATTCAGTCTCCTACCATATTTAATGAAAAGCTGCAGAATATGGCTGAGCCAGACAAAGCCCAGCTCTTTCGTCATGTGCTGGAAAGACTCAAAGAAGAAGGAATGCTCAGGGAAGATACTCTGTCCAGTGAGCATTATTAGCGATGCCAACCATCAAACCAGCGTGGCAGCAATCTGCTGCGCCATGGCGATGAATTCGCGCGACGCGGCGCTCTGCCAGGCGCCCTGGCGCTGCAATAAACAGGCCGTTCGTTGTAGCAGCGCAGGTCTTAGCTCAAGCGCCACCACATCATCATACTGCCCGGCGATCGTCGCCGGCAGCAGCGTCGCAAGCGGCGTGCATCGAATGATCGACAGAACGGCGCCAATCGAATTAGCCTCCATCCGCACGTCTGGTTCGAGCCGATGACGGTGGCAATAACGATCGATCTGTTCGCGGGTAGCAAACTCGCTGCTGAGTAAAATCAATGGCTGCGCGTCGAGAGCCGGCAACTGCAGGTAGCTCTCTCGTGCCAGCGGATGCGCACGACTCACCACCAGCGCGAGGGTTTCAGTCAGCAACGGCTGAGCCACAATATCCCGCGAGAGGCTTTCGTCAAAGGCAATCCCTATATCAATTTCATCCTCCAGCAACATCGCCTCCATCCGTTCCTGGTTCATTTCCTGAATAAGCACTTTCACTCCGGGGTAGCGTCGATAATATGCTCCCATCAGCGGCCCGAGCAGGTAAGTGGTAAAAGTCGGCGTCATAGCGATGCGTAGTCTTCCCCGCTGGAGATCTTGCACATCATGCAGGGCGCGACGTCCCTCCTCAAGATCGCGTAAGGCGCGTCGGGCATACTCCAGCCAGATCTCTCCGGCATCAGTTAAGCGGGTATGGCGGCCTGAACGATCGAAGAGCTGAACCTCAAGCATTGCTTCCAGCTGGCGGATCTGCTGTGACAGCGCGGGCTGTGAGACATGCAGCGCTGCGGCGGCGCGGGTAAAGCCGCGATGTTCAGCCACAGCGATGAAGTAGGAAAGATGGCGCAAGAGCATTTGCTTACCTATAAGTAATTCCAATAGGGTGCATCATAAATAAGTCTTTTAACTTATGAAACAAGTTGCGTACTCTCTCCACATCATTCCCCTTATTTTCACTTTCAATCACAGCTTGTGCAGGAGTGACAATGTCCGCTCACGATCGCTATCTCCAGCGCGCCTTAGCGCTGGCAGATCAAAACGTTACCCACGGCGGCCGCCCCTTCGGTGCCGTGCTGGTGCGCCATGACCAGATGGTCGCCGAGGCCGTCAATACCTTTCATCTGAACGGCGACCCAACGGCGCACGCCGAACTGAATGCTGTTCGCGATATTGCCGCCAGGCTGGGAAGCGCGGTGCTGCGCGAATGCGTCATCTATGCCAGCGGGCAACCCTGCCCGATGTGTCTCAGCGCACTCTATTTAACCGGCGTACGGGAAGTGTTTTTCGCCAACAGTAATCAGGATGGAGAACCCTTTCAGCTCTCAACCGCCGCGATTTATCAGCAGTTGCAGCAACCGCTGGCGCAACAGACATTACCGATCCATCATCGCCCACAGCCGGAGGGGCTGGCACTTTATCAGCGCTGGGCGGAACAGCAGTCATGAAATCAGCGCTGCGACAAAACCTGACGCTGGCAGTCCTGGTGCTGATTGGAATCAATATGCGGCCGCTGCTTACCTCCATTGGCCCTTTGCTGCCGGACATCCGCGCCGCCAGCGGGATGAGCTATACCCTGGCCGCTCTCCTGACCGCGCTGCCGGTGATCGCGATGGGCGTGCTGGCCCTGGCCGGCGGCTGGGTCGATCGTTTTATCGGTCAAAACCGCAGTATTGCACTGAGTCTGCTGATTATCGCGGTAGGCGCCCTGCTGCGGGAAATTGCCCCGCACAGCGCCTTACTGCTCAGCAGCGCCCTGGCCGGAGGAATTGGCATCGGTATTATCCAGGCCGCCATCCCGGCGGTGATTAAGCGACTGTTCACCCGGCGGACGCCTCTGGTGATGGGGTTATGGTCGGCGGCACTGATGGGCGGCGGGGGGTTAGGTGCTGCGCTCACACCCTGGATGGCATCACACAGCGCAGCCTGGCACCAGGCGCTGGCCTGGTGGGCGCTCCCTGCGCTGCTGGCGCTGGTCAGCTGGCTGACGATTTGTCGGCAATTGCCCTGCGCTCCTCATCAGCATGACGAGCTTCCCCGGGTCGCCGTTTTTCGACAACGCCGCGCCTGGACGCTGGGACTTTATTTCGGATTGATCAATGCGGGCTACGCCAGCCTGATCGCCTGGCTACCGCCGTACTATATTCAGCTTGGCGACAGCGCCCAGGACAGCGGCTCGCTGCTGGCGCTGCTCACCGTTGGGCAAACTGTCGGCGCCCTGCTGCTCCCGGCGCTGGCACGCCAGGATGACCGGCGTCAGCTTCTTCTGTTGGCTCTGGCGCTACAGTTAACTGGCTTTTGCGGCTTCATCTGGCTGCCAGAGCACTTCTCTGCACTCTGGGCTATCGCCTGCGGCGTGGGACTGGGCGGCGCCTTTCCCCTTTGTCTGGTGCTGGCGCTGGATCACGCCGGACAACCGGCGGTAGCCGGCAGGCTGGTAGCCTTTATGCAAGGTATTGGATTTATCATCGCTGGCCTCTCCCCCTGGCTTTCCGGCCTGTTGCGTAGCCTGAGCGGGAACTACACGCTTGACTGGTCCTGGCATGCGATCTGCGTTCTGCTACTCATGGCGCTTACACTGCGTTTTATTCCAGCGCACTACCCCTCTGAGTGGCAACAGCGCACCTCTGACCTGCACTGAACCGGCACCGGCGCGTGGCGAAGCCGATGCCGCGCGTCGCCCACTTTATCCCCGTTAAAGCCGTTTTCCGCGCGTCGCTGGCGCTAAATTTATTACCGAGTGAAATTAATGTGTCGCCGAATCACGACACTCGTAAGTAACTAAAAATTAATAAAAAAATGCCTCTTGTCTCCCTCATTTTTTAGGCGTACATTAGCGCCATCTGGAGCACAAAGCACACAGAATTGCGAGCTGCCGCAGCATGATTTTTCATCCGCGACAGCTCCGGAAAAACAGAACAATTAATTCATTTGAACGTCGCATAAGCGCGTGGAGTGATGAGTCGTGAAATACTTCTTTATGGGTCTCTCTTTTATGGTCATCGTTTGGGCCGGTACTTTCGCCCTGATGATCTAGACTGCAGCCGTGTCAAAAAAAACGGGAGCCTGATGGCTCCCGTTTTTGTTATGTCGTGTTCGTCAAACCGCTAGCTCGCGGCTGGCAGCAGACCATCTGCGCGGAACATCGCCTTGATGCCGCGGATCGCCTGACGCGTACGATCCCGATTCTCGATTAACGCGAAACGGACATGCGTGTCGCCATAATCGCCGAAGCCAATTCCCGGCGAGACGCAGACCTTCGCTTCATTCAGCAGCTTCTTCGCAAACTCCAGCGAGCCCATCGCGGCATAAGGTTCCGGTATTTTCGCCCAGACGTACATGGACGCTTTCGGACACTCCACCATCCAGCCGGCCTCATGGAGCCCTTTGACCAGCACATCACGACGGCGCTTATACTGTTCGGCAATATCACGCACGCACTGCTGATCGCCCTCCAGTGCCGCGATCGCCGCCACCTGCAGCGGGGTGAACGTGCCGTAGTCATGATAGCTTTTGATACGAGCAAGGGCATTCACCAGGGTCTTATTACCCACCATAAAGCCAATCCGCCAGCCGGCCATGTTATAGCTTTTCGACAGGGTAAAGAACTCGACGGCGACATCCCGCGCGCCGGGCACCTGCATGATGGAGGGCGCTTTCCAGCCGTCATACACAATATCGGCATAGGCCAGATCGTGGACGACCAGGATGTCATACTGCTTAGCCAGGGCAACGACCTTTTCAAAGAAATCCAGCTCCACGCACTGCGCGGTCGGATTCGAGGGAAAGCCAAGGATCATCATCTTCGGCTTCGGATAACTTTCGCGGATGGCGCGTTCCAGCTCGTTAAAGAAATCCACCCCTTCCACCAGCGGCACCGAGCGCACCTGCGCCCCGGCGATCACCGCACCATAGATATGGATAGGATAGCTGGGGTTTGGCACCAGGACGGTATCGCCATGATCCAGGGTCGCCAGCATCAGGTGCGCCAGCCCCTCTTTCGAACCAATGGTGACAATCGCTTCCGATTCCGGATCGATATCGACGTTATAGCGTTCTTCATACCAGCGCGAAATGGCGCGACGCAGGCGTGGGATCCCCCGCGAGGTAGAGTAACCATGGGTGTCTGGCCGCTGGGCGACGGTGCAGAGTTTTTCCACTATATGCGGCGGCGTCGCGCCATCGGGATTGCCCATGCTGAAATCGATAATATCTTCGCCGCGCCGACGCGCAGCCATTTTGAGTTCAGCAGTGATGTTAAAAACGTACGGAGGGAGACGATCGATACGCGTAAAACGACGTTCAGGACTGGATTCAGCCATAGGTTCCTCTGGTTAACGTTAGCGCCCGGACCGTCCGAGCGACGCTGCCGCTGTTGCGGCTCGTTTAGAAAATAACCTGAAAAAATTCATGTTGTCGAGGGCCCTGACAAAAAATAATCTCTGGCGGAAAAAACGGGTCTCGGCCGCAGTAAATGCGGCAATGCATCGCCGGAATAATGCAGAGTTGCATAAGTGTGATAACACGTTGATATCTTTATTTTCACAGATATTTTTCGTTAAAAGACGTGACTGCCGCTATCACGGTGCCCATCCATTAATCCCCTTTAAAAAGTACGCCTTTTCCGCATTATCTTTCTGCGGCTGGCCTTCTGCCGTCAGGTTTTTTATCATGTCCTTTTCTGGCCACTGACGCGGCGCACCCATGCACGAAATCTTTACTATGATGCTGGCGGTCTATGATCGTGCGGCCCTGATGCTTATTTGCCTGTTTTTCCTCATTCGCCTGCGCCTGTTCCGCGAACTGTTGCACAAATCAGCCCATACACCGAAAGAGCTGCTGGCGGTGACCGCCATTTTCTCGCTGTTCGCACTGTTCAGCACCTGGTCCGGCGTCCCGGTGGAGGGTTCACTGGTCAACGTGCGCATTATTGCCGTGATGTCCGGCGGCATCCTGTTTGGCCCCTGGGTGGGAGCGATTGTCGGGGTGATTGCCGGCGTACACCGCTATCTGATCGATATCGACGGCGTGACCGCCGTACCCTGCTTTATCACCAGTATTGTCGCCGGTCTGATGTCGGGGTTGATTAACCGCAAAGTGGCCCGCGATCAACGCTGGAAAATCGGCATTCTGGCCGGGATGGTATGTGAGTCCCTGACCATGATCCTGGTGGTGGTGTGGGCACCTTCCCTGAGCCTCGGCGTGGATATTGTTTCGAAAATCGGTATCCCGATGATCCTCGGCAGCGTCTGTATCGGTTTTATCGTGTTGCTGGTGCAGAGCGTGGAAGGGGAAAAGGAGGCCAGCGCAGCGCGGCAGGCGAAACTGGCGCTCGACATTGCCAACAAAACCTTGCCACTGTTTCGGCATGTCAACAGTGACTCGCTGCGCCAGGTTTGCGAGATTATCCGCCGCGATATTACCGCCGACGCGGTGGCGATCACTAATACCGAACACGTGCTGGCCTACGTGGGCGTCGGTGAAGCCAACTATCAACGCCACGACGATATGATCAGTCCTACCACCCGCCAGGCGATTCGTTATGGAAAAATCATCATAAAAAACAATGACGAAGCTCACCGCACGCCGGAGATCCACTCCTTGATGGTGATCCCGCTGTGGGAAAAAGGGGTGGTGACCGGCACGCTAAAAATCTACTACTGCCACGCCCATCGCATCACTTCGACGCTGCAGGAGATGGCGATAGGCCTGTCGCAAATTATCTCCACCCAGCTGGAAGTCTCCCGCGCCGAACAGCTGCGGGAGATGGCCAACAAAGCGGAATTGCGCGCGCTGCAAAGCAAGATTAACCCGCATTTTTTATTTAATGCTCTCAACGCGATCTCCTCCTCGATTCGCCTTAATCCAGACACCGCGCGCCAGCTTATTTTTAATTTGTCGCGCTACCTGCGCTATAACATTGAATTAAAAGACGATGAGCAGATTGATATCAAAAGAGAGCTGTATCAGATCAAAGATTACATCGCCATTGAACAGGCGCGATTCGGTGACAAGCTGACGGTCATCTATGATATTGACGACGACGTTAGCTGCGTGATCCCGAGCCTGCTTATCCAGCCGCTGGTGGAAAACGCCATCGTTCACGGCATACAGCCCTGTAAAGGCAAAGGCGTGGTGACGATCGGCGTCAATGAGTGCGGCAATCGGGTACGTATCAGCGTTCGCGATACCGGTAATGGCATCGATCCCGCCGTGGTTGCCCGCGTGGAAGCCGATGAAATGCCGGGGAATAAAATTGGTCTGCTCAACGTTCATCATCGGGTGAAGCTTCTCTACGGCGAGGGGCTACATATTCGCACGCTCACGCCGGGAACAGAAATTGCCTTTTATGTCCCCAATCACCAAACGCCGCAGGCGCTGACGGAGTCTCTGTTGTCATGAGCGGAGAAAAGATGAAAGTTATCATTGTGGAGGATGAGTTTCTGGCCCAGCAGGAACTCTCCTGGCTTATTAACACCCACAGCCAGATGGAGATCGTCGGCAGTTTCGACGACGGCCTGGACGTGCTGAAATTCCTCCAGCACAACAAGGTCGACGCCATTTTTCTCGATATCAATATTCCGTCGCTGGACGGCGTCCTGCTGGCGCAGAACATCAGTCAGTTTGCTCATAAGCCTTTTATTGTCTTTATCACCGCATGGAAAGAACATGCCGTGGAAGCCTTTGAGCTGGAGGCGTTTGACTATATTCTCAAACCCTACCAGGAGTCGCGCATCATCAATATGCTGCAAAAACTGACCGCCGCCTGGCAACAGCAGAATAACGCCGCTTCCGGGGGAGGCAGCGCGGCGCCGCGTGAAAACGATACTATCAACCTGATTAAAGATGAGCGGATCATCGTCACCAGCATCCATGATATCTACTACGCCGAGGCGCATGAGAAGATGACCTTCGTCTACACCCGGCGGGAATCATTCGTCATGCCGATGAACATCACCGAATTCTGTAATAAGCTACCCGCCGCGCACTTCTTCCGCTGCCACCGCTCGTACTGCGTGAACCTCAGCAAAATTCGTGAAATTGAACCGTGGTTCAACAATACCTATGTGCTACGCCTGCGCGACCTTGAGTTTCAGGTCCCGGTAAGCCGCAGTAAGGTGAAAGAGTTTCGCCAGCTGATGAATCTGTAAGACGGCGGAGAGCTCCGCCGTCCGGGCTACGGCGGTAGCCCGGGAGGAAATACGCTTAAAGCACCTGGCCCAGCGTCTGGCGCAGATGGGCGCCAGAGCCCAGCAGACCTGGATTATCATGTACGATCAGGTAAACCGGAATATCCTGGACATAGGCTTTGAAACGGCCTTTATCTTCAAAGCCGCCGCGGAAGCCGGAGGCTTTAAAAAACTCCAGGAAGCGTGGCACGATGCCTCCGGCGATATACACCCCGCCAAACGTCCCCAGAGTCAGCGCCAGGTTACCGCCAAAGCGCCCCATAATGACGCAGAACAGCGACAACGCCCGGCGGCAGTCGGTGCAGCTGTCAGCCAGCGCCCGCTCAGTCACCTCGCGCGGCTGCAGGTTCTCTGGCAGTCGGCCATCCGATTTGACAATCGCACGGTACAAATTGACCAGTCCCGGACCGGAAAGCACGCGTTCTGCGGAGACATGTCCCAGCTCAGCGCGCAGCTCTTCCAGAATAATCCCCTCTTCTTCGCTATTCGGCGCAAAATCGACATGGCCGCCTTCGCCCGGCAGGCTGACCCAACGCTTATCAACGTGGACCAGATGTGCCACGCCCAGCCCGGTTCCGGCACCATACACGGCGATCGGTTTGCCGGCTACCGGCGCGCTGCCGCCAAACTGAATGAGGTGTTCAGCTTTGAGCATCGGAATGGCCATTGAAACGGCGGTAAAATCGTTAATAATCTCCAGGTGCGCAAAGCCAAGGTTGCGCTTCATCTCGGCGATAGAGAAAGCCCAGGTATGGTTGGTCATGGCCACCCAGTCGCCGGTGATCGGGCAGGCGATGGCGATACAACCTTCCTTGACCGTCACCTGGTGCTCCTCCAGATAGACGCGCACCACCGCCTCCAGACTAGGAAAATCGAGCCCGGAATAGGTCTTTGCACGAGAGATCTCTCCGCTCGCCAGATCACATAGCGCCAGGCGGGCATTTGTCCCCCCGACATCTCCTACTAAAGCAAATTTTGTCATTCCGTTACGGCTCCGCTAAAGTCAAAATAAATCTTTTGGCACACTGTAAATTCATGGCGGCTTAACAACAACGTCCAACGCGCAGACGCCCCTTGTTTAGCGACACAGGTCACATTTAGTTTGTAATCTATGCAAAGTAGCCTGTAAAGGACGCACCGGATATCAGACGCCACCTTAACTTTATCGTTTCAGCACCATTTGCATCGACGGTCCCGGCCGACGAAGGCAAAGTAGTGCTCCAGAACTTTGACAAGGACCTTTTCATGCTCCATCCTCGCGCCAGAACAATGCTGATCCTGTCGGTGCCAGCCATCCTGATTGGTATCGCCTCCAGTCTGGTCCTGATTGTCGCGATGAAAGTTGCCGCGCTACTGCAGCAGGTGCTGTGGAGTAATCTGCCAGGACAGTTTGGGGTGAGCGCCGACAGCCCATTGTGGATCATCGCTATGCTCACCGCGACAGGTCTGGCCGTGGGCCTGGTGGTTCGCTACAGCCCCGGTCACGCCGGGCCGGATCCGGCAACGGAATCGCTCATTGGCGCTCCTATAGCCTCCGGCGCGCTGCCCGGACTACTGGCAGCGCTGATCCTTGGCCTCGCCGGCGGCGTCAGCCTCGGCCCGGAGCATCCGATTATGGTGGTGAATATTGCGCTGGCCGTCGCTATCGGCTCGCGGCTGTTCCCACGCGTCAGTTCACTGGACTGGACCATTCTCGCGGCCTCAGGCACTATCGGCGCCCTCTTCGGCACCCCGGTGGCTGCCGCGCTGATTTTTTCGCAAACCCTCAACAGCAATAATGATACCCCGCTGTGGGATCGTCTGTTTGCCCCGCTGCTCGCTGCCGCCGCTGGCGCGCTGACCACCCGATTGTTTTTCCATCCTCAGTTCTCGCTACCCATTCCGCACTATGTCCAGATGCGCTTCGTCGATATCATCAGCGGCATCATCGTTGCCCTGATTGCGATCGCCGTCGGTATGGTTGCCGTGTGGTGCCTGCCGCGTTTGCATACCCTGATGCATCGGCTGAAAAACCCAATCCTGACTCTGGGCATTGGCGGATTGCTGCTGGGGATCCTCGGAACCATTGGCGGGCATGTCACTCTGTTTAAGGGACTGGATGAGATGCAGCAGCTGGCCTTCAGCCAGACGCTGACCGCTGCCGATTTTCTGCTTATCGCGCTGGTGAAGCTTGCGGCACTGGTTCTCGCCTCGGCCTGTGGCTTTCGCGGCGGACGGATTTTCCCGGCGGTCTTCGTCGGGGTAGCGCTGGGGCTGATGCTGCATGCCCACGTTGACGCCGTACCGGCGGCGATCACCGTCTCCTGTGCGATCCTCGGCATGGTGCTGGTCGTCACCCGCGACGGCTGGCTGAGCCTGTTTATGGCCGCCGTGGTGGTCCCGGATACGACTCTGCTGCCGCTGCTGTGCATTGTGATGCTCCCGGCCTGGCTGTTACTGGCCGGGAGGCCATTGATGATTGCTAAACGACATACCGACTAAACGCGGCTGTTTCGCTCCTCCAGCGCCTGGGTCACCGCGCGCAGGAAATCGGGGATATCCATTTTCGGCAGCATCACCTCGACCAGGGTAAGGGTATCGGAGGTGATGCTTTCCGCCATCGCTTCCCGTAACTCAGCCGTGTGCGTGACCCGCCAACAGCGCGAGGCAACGTCCGGGGCAAAAGCTTCCGGCAGCCGCTGCCAGTCCCACAGGGCAATGTCATTGTAGCGCTGCTCAGGGCCATGAATAGCTCGCTCTACGGTATACCCTTCATTATTGAGCAGCAAAATAAGCGGCTTTTGTTTATCGCGAAGCATAGAGCCCATCTCCTGGATCGTCAGCTGGGCGGCACCATCGCCGACGATCAGCACCACCCGCCGCTCTGCTGCCGCGGTTTGCGCGCCATACGCGGCCGGAAGGGTAAAACCAATCGAACCCCATAGCGGCTGGACGATCAGGGATGCCTCTGACGGCAGCTTTAGCGCCGCGATGCCAAATGCCGCCGTCCCCTGATCGGCGAGGATAATATCGCCGGGGCGCAGCGCATCCTGCACTGTCGACCAAAAATTCTTCTGGGTTAACTCGCCTTCGGCCTCCTCTTCCACTTCCGGTGGCACGACCTGAGGCGCCGCCCACTCCGCCGCCAGCGGAGCGGAGAGTGTCATCAGCGCAGCCAGAGCCTGATCCATCGGCACGCCGCTGAACCAGTGATCACCCACCCTGACGGCGAAGGGCTGGATCTCTATGGTCTTCTCCCGCGCCAGATGCTGGGTAAATCCCGCGGTGATGGTGTCGGTGAAGCGCGTACCGATACAGATGATGGTGTCGGCATTTTCGATCGCCTCCCGGGTCTGCGGCGCGCTGGCAATCCCGCTGTAGGTCCCGACAAAACCGCGCTGCTGCTCATCGAACAACCCCTTGCCCATTAACATCGTCGCGTGGGCAATGGGGGTTTTCGCCACCCACGCCTGGAGCGTGTTCTGCAGACCATAGCGTTGCGCCAGGAAGTCTGCCAGCAGGGAAATGCGTCGACTGCCCCGCAGCAGGCGACTGGCATGTTCGCTGAATCCGGCCAGTTGGTTTTCATCCGCCGGGGTCGCGTCCACCTGCAAGCGCTGGGCCGGCGCAATCGCTGCTGCTCTGGCGACATCGGCCGGCAGCATCAGATAGCCGGGCCGATGATGCGTCAGCATGTCGCGCAGAACGCGGTCGATTTCATGGCAGGCGTTACCGGCGGTCAGCAGCGCCTGGCTACAGGTGATCTGCTCGCTCATGCGGGCGAAATGGCGAAAATCGCCGTCGCCAAGAGTATGGTGCAGCAGTTCGCCACGCTGCTGGGCACCGGTAGAGGGCGCCCCGACGATATGCAGCACCGGAATATGCTCGGCATAGCTCCCCGCAATGCCGTTCAGCGCGCTCAGTTCGCCGACGCCGTAGGTGGTCAGCAGCGCACCGGCGCCTTTGATGCGCGCATAACCGTCAGCAGCATACGCCGCATTCAGCTCGTTGGCGCAGCCGACCCACCCCAACGCATTATGCGCAATGACGCGGTCGAGAAACTGTAAGTTGTAATCTCCCGGCACGCCGAACAAGCGGTCAATACCGCAGTCGACGAGGCGATCCAGCAGATAATCCCCAATAGTGTAGGTCGGTTGCATATCCATTATCCTCATTGTGGCGCAGGTGTAATTTGAGTATTGAATAAGCGATCCGCCTGTCCAGAAGGGGGACGATAATGGCAGTGTAAAGCAATAATTACGCCGAAAAAGCAGTGTACTCCACGCAAAACATTGATTAGTGTAAACGTATACACACCCTGTTTTATCTGCGGAGGAAGAATGGTTTACCAGGCAAGTACCACGCGATATCAAACGATGGAGTATCGCCGTTGCGGACGCAGCGGCCTGCAGCTGCCGGCAATTTCCCTTGGTCTGTGGCACAACTTTGGTGATGAAACGCGCGTGGAGATCAGCCGTCAGATGCTCCTGCACGCCTTTGATCTCGGTATTACCCATTTCGATTTGGCCAATAACTATGGGCCGCCGCCGGGTTCGGCGGAGAGCAATTTTGGCCGCATCCTGAAAGAGTCGCTCCTGCCCTATCGCGATGAGTTGATCATCTCCACCAAAGCAGGTTACACCATGTGGGACGGCCCTTACGGCGACTGGGGATCACGTAAATATCTGGTGGCCAGTCTTAACCAGAGCCTTAAACGCATGGGGCTGGAATACGTCGATATTTTTTACCATCACCGGCCTGATCCACAGACGCCGCTAATGGAAACGATGCGTGCGCTCGATCATCTGGTCCGTCAGGGTAAAGCGCTGTACGTCGGCATTTCCAACTATCCTCTGCCCCAGGCGCGGGAGGCGGTGAAGATCCTTAACGACCTCGGTACGCCCTGCATCATTCACCAGCCTCGCTACTCGATGTTTGAACGTGGAGTGGAAGAGGGTCTATTAGATTTTCTGCAGACGGAAGGGGTGGGAAGCATAGCGTTTTCACCGCTGGCCGGCGGACAGCTTACCGATCGCTATCTGAACGGTATCCCGGCCGACTCGCGCGCCGCCAGCAGCAGCCGCTTTCTGCAGCCGGAGCAACTCACCGCCGCCAAAGTAGATAAAATCCGTCAGCTGAATGCCCTGGCGGAAGCGCGCGGGCAGAAGCTGTCGCAGATGGCTCTGGCCTGGGTGCTGCGCGAGGAGAAAGTCACCTCTGTGTTGATCGGCGCCAGTAAAACCGCACAGCTGGATGATGCGGTCGGCATGCTACAGAATCGTCATTTCAGCGCCGAGGAATGCGCGGCCATTGATGCCATCCTTGAACTGTAAAGCAAATGTTACTTTAGCAAAAAGTGCTCTTTTCTGTGCTTTCGGAGTTCGTCCGATGCGACGGGTCTTTACCGGCCCGTAATATCAGGTTAACAGGCCGCTTACGGCCCCGATCGTGAAGGAGAAGAGTATGTTCAGGTCACTGATTCTGGCAGCAGTACTGCTGGCCGCAGCGCCACTAGTCGCTAACGCTGGTGAAATCACCCTGCTGCCATCGGTAAAATTACAAATAGGCGATCGTGACAATTACGGTAACTACTGGGACGGTGGCGGCTGGCGCGACCGTGATTACTGGCGTCGTCACTATGAATGGCGTGATAACCGTTGGCATCGTCATGACAACGGCTGGCACCGCGGCTGGGATAAGGGCAAAAATAAAGCCTGGGAGCGCGGCTATCGTGCGGGCTGGAGCGACCGCGACGACCACCGCGGCGGCTGGGGACGCGGCCCGGGTGGGCGCGGTCACGGGCATGGACATGGCCATCACTAACAACAGACTTAAAGGGGAGCCTATTGGCTCCCCTTTACTTTAACCAGCACGGGTAATGAATTACGCCACCCCGAGCAGCGACCCCACAATTAACCAGCCGTTGAGACTCACCACGATAACCACAATGGCCCAGCCAATACCACTCACCCAACGGGAATTCACTAAATCTCCCATCAGTTTCGCATTGCTGGTAAATATCAGCAGCGGCACCAGGGCAAGTGCAATACCAAAGCTCAGCAGGACCTGACTCATTACCAGAATGCGCGTAGGATCCAGCCCCAGCAGGATCACCACAAACGACGGCAGCATGGTGACCGCCCGGCGAAACCACAGCGGAATATGAAAACGGATGAATCCCTGCATCACGACCTGGCCTGCCAGCGTGCCCACCACCGTCGACGACAAGCCTGCGGCGACCAGACTGAGACCAAAGATAGTCGCCGCCGCGTGGCTCAACAGCGGCTCCAGCGTCCTGTAGGCCTGATCGAGATCGGCCACGCCGGTATGGCCATTAAAATGGAACGCCGCGGCGGCCGTTGCCATCATCGCCAGATTGACGAACCCGGCAATAGTCATGGCGATCGCCACATCCCAGCGGGTCGCGTTATAGCGCTCTTTCCGCGTCCCGCCGTGCAGATGCTGAGTAAGCGAGGAGTGTAAGTAGATAACGTGCGGCATGATGGTCGCGCCCAGCACCCCGGCGGCCAGGAATACCGCTTCGCCGTTGGGCAGCGTCGGGATCACCAGCCCTTTAGTCAGGGGAGCCAGCGCAGGCTGAGAAAAGATTAACTCCACGACATAGGCCACAGCGACAAACAGCAGCAGCCCGCCGATCACCTTTTCAAGCGGTTTTTGTCCACGCCGCTGCAACATCAGGATCAGGAACGTTGCCACTCCGGTCAGCACCGCTCCCTGCAGGAGCGACACGCCCAGCACCAGTTTAAAGCCGATCGCGGCGCCGATAAATTCAGCCAGATCGGTGGCCATGGCAATAATTTCTGCCTGTACCCAGTAAAACCACACCACTGGTCGCGGGTAATGATCGCGGATCTGCTCGGCCAGGTTTTTGCCGGTGGCTATGCCCAGTTTGGCAGAGAGCACCTGGATCAGCATCGCCATCAGGTTGGCCCACACCACCACCCATAGCAACTGATAGCCAAAGCTGGCGCCGGCCTGAATGTTTGTGGCGAAATTACCGGGATCGATATAGCCAATGGCAGCGACGAAGGCTGGCCCCATTAAGGCGAGCTTCACCTTGCGTGCGGCGCGACTACTGCTATTCTCAACGCGACTGCTAGTCATCTTCTGCCTCTGGAAATATAGCCTTTGCTATGTTTCATGCTATCAAAATGCGAATGATTATCAAGTTCATTTGGGATGGAGATAATGATTGCTGTGATAGAAGGGAACAATTGCTGGCCGGAAATGAAATACGGGCGTCAGAAAACGAGATCGAGCCCGCTATTAAGAATAGTACAAGAATGCAACTTTTAAAACCTTTACGTAACATAACAAAAGTGGATGTTTGATCACTATTTTTGCCATTGGTCACAGTTCCTTGCAATAGTGTGCAATTGATCTCGTTTTCTTTAAAGCCGTTGCATAGAATGTGCACGGAAATTTAACCTGCCTCATATTTGGAGCAACTATGGACCGCGTCTTGCATTTTGTCCTCGCGATCGTTGTGGTGGCTATACTGGCCCTGTTGGTCAGTCATGACCGTAAAAAGATCCGTATTCGTTATGTTGTTCAACTGCTTGTCATTGAAGTCCTGCTGGCCTGGTTCTTCCTGAACTCCGATATTGGTCTGGGTTTTGTGAAAGGCTTCTCCGAGATGTTTGAAAAACTCCTCGGCTTTGCCAACGAAGGGACAAACTTCGTGTTCGGCAGCATGAACGACAAAGGTCTGGCCTTCTTCTTCCTTAAGGTTCTGTGCCCTATCGTCTTCATTTCCGCGTTGATTGGTATTTTGCAGCATATTCGTATCCTGCCGATTGTCATCCGCGCTATCGGTACCGTTCTGTCAAAAGTCAACGGTATGGGCAAGCTGGAGTCCTTCAACGCCGTGAGCTCGCTGATCCTCGGTCAGTCGGAAAACTTTATCGCGTATAAAGATATTCTCGGCAAAATGTCGCGCAACCGCATGTACACCATGGCGGCGACGGCGATGTCTACCGTGTCGATGTCCATCGTAGGCGCGTACATGACCATGCTGCAGCCGAAATATGTCGTCGCGGCGCTGGTGCTAAACATGTTCAGCACCTTTATCGTGCTGTCATTGATTAACCCGTACCGCGTGGAACAAAGTGAAGAAAATCTGCAGATGTCGAATCTGCACGAAGGTCAAAGCTTCTTCGAAATGCTGGGCGAGTATATTCTGGCGGGCTTTAAAGTTGCGATCATCGTGGCAGCGATGCTGATCGGTTTTATCGCACTGATCTCCGCGCTGAACGCGCTGTTCGCCACCGTGACCGGCTGGTTTGGTTACAGCATCTCCTTCCAGGGGATCCTCGGCTATATCTTCTACCCGGTCGCCTGGGTGATGGGCGTGCCGGCAAGCGAAGCACTGCAGGTGGGCAGTATTATGGCCACTAAGCTGGTCTCCAATGAATTCGTCGCCATGATGGATCTGCAGAAAATCGCCTCAACGCTCTCTCCACGCGCGGAAGGCATTATCTCCATCTTCCTGGTTTCCTTCGCCAACTTCTCGTCTATCGGTATCATCGCCGGGGCGATCAAAGGCTTGAACGAAGAACAGGGCAACGTGGTATCTCGCTTCGGCCTGAAGCTGGTTTACGGCTCCACGCTGGTCAGCGTGCTGTCCGCTTCCATTGCGGCACTGGTTCTGTAATACACGTCAATCATCTGAGCCGGGCAATGCCCGGCTTTTTTTTATCTTTCACTCATTCAACGGCTGCGGCTTACCGACCAGGTAACCCTGCAGATAATTCACGCCCAGCTCCAGCAGGCGCCTTTTTTGCGGTTCGCTTTCGACATATTCCGCCACCACGCTCATCTGTTTCACTCGCGCCATCTCAACAATCGATTTCACCATGATGGCGTCCAGGGGATCGGTCAGAATGTCGCGCACGAAGCAGCCGTCAATTTTAATGATATCGGCCTGCAAGTTCTTCAGCCGTTCATAGTTCGCATATCCGGTGCCAAAATCATCAATGGCGATAGCGCAACCAAACGCGCGCAGCGCTTCAAGGTTTTTCTGGCTGGTATCGGAATTGGAGAACGCCTGCTCTTCAGTCACTTCAATCGTGATAAGACCCGGTGAAACACCATAGCGTTTAAACAGCGCGATAATCTGCGCGGCGCTGTCTTTTTGCATCAGGGTTGAAGGCAACAGATTGACCGAGAATTGTTGCCCAGGATGCCGATGAAGCGAACTAAACAAAGTCTCCAGTACCAGCATGTCAAAGCGCTGGCTTAGGTTAAACTGCACAATCAGCGGAATAAACTGATCGGGCATGATGACGTTGTCGCCACTGCGCATACGGGTAAGGATCTCGTAATACCCCTCTCCTGCCGCATTCTGAATCGGCTGTGCATAGAGCACCAGCGCCCGTGCTTTAAGGACCTGTTTAACACGCATCAGAAGGCGTACCTGCTCGGTCGTTTGATCCACCACCAGCTCCTGCTCCTCATCCAGCGCCAGCACCCGACGTTCGCTCCCCGCCTGTTCGGACAGCCAGCTTAGCTGGCCGAGCATCGGATGTAGCGCCTCACCCTGGCCATCGTAGCGGCTCCATGCCGCGCCAAACTCCAGGTCCAGAGGCTGATTGTGCCAGCTGAATTTTTTGTGGTTGAGAATGGCGACCATATGGTTCAGTCGCGCCGCGGGATCGGGTCCGCCTAGCACAAGGATTAATTCACTACCCGGTACCTGGAAGACTTTATCCGCTGCCCCCAGCAGAGGCTGCAGCGCCCGAATGATTTGCCGTTTACAGTCTACCCCCATCATCAGGCCATAATGCCGACTGAGGAAATCGAGATTATCAATACGCAGGCTGCAGACGGCTTGCTGAGAACCACTCTGTAAATGACTCTCCAGCGCGCGCAGGTTAGGCAAGCCGGTCAGCGGATCCTCTTCCGCCTGGCTGCGCCAGCGGCGCTTATTACGGTCGCTGCGGGCATAAATGTCGGCCATATAAAACAAACAGATAGTAAAGGAGATCAGTACCGACAGCACAAAGGACAGTGAATACTCACTTTGCACTCCCTGGAGAAAGTTTTTGTTATATACCACCAGCAAAAAGGCCGAGACAGACCATGAAATACGCAGCAGCGCATGACCTATTCGACTGATACCGATAAAGTAGACAATAAAAATAACCGGAACTAAATAACCGGCAATAAATTCAGACTGATACGGCGCACATAATAGCGTTAATATCAGCGCCAGCGCGATAAACCAATATAGGGTAAAGGAGCGATATTGCGGTGCCAGCCACGGTAAACATTCCTGCCGCCAAAAACGCCGGGCATAGCGTAGACTGATAATCATCCGCATTGGATAATAAAGGAACGTGGTAAAAATTAATGCCGCGCTGATTAAACTTTGGATATCTATCACGGTATAAATCAACGGCATACTACCAAAATAGCTGGTAATCGATAATGGAAACGCAAAATATTGCCCGGCGAGATACATGGTGATCTTCAACAGTACCGGTGCAAAGAAGCCGCCCCAGAAGATTCGCGCCCCCATATGCTTCGCCGTAGGACCACAGCGCCAGCGCTTACCCACTATCAGACGTAAAATAGCGCAGGAAACGAATACCGCGAATAGCTGACAAAAAAGTAAGATAAACGCCTGTGGTAGCGTTAATTTGATGATAAAACTATTGGTGATGGCAAACGCGAGAATTAATGGCGCGATCGCATAGCGGCCGAAGATAAAAATAACAGAAAACATTACGCCGATTGGCAGCCAGGCAATATAAATAAGATTGCCATCAATAACCGTTTGCGGTGAAATAAAACGGGCCAGCGGAATGGCGACTAAACAGACGATAAAGGCCAAAAGAGTTTTTTTGATATTAATGTTAATTTTATCAACCATTATTGTTAATTAAAACTCCAACAACCTCATTACGTTTAATGGGGGAATGTTATGTTGCTTATTTAGGGCAGGCAAGGTGATTTATCAGAAAAAAGTCTGAAATTACTTTCGATTTTAATTGCTGGAGATTAACTGACTTAACCAGAAAGTGCTTTACATGAAAGCATATAAAAACAAAAACCCCCGCCAAGGCGAGGGTTCTGAATTTTGGTGGAGCTAAGCGGGATCGAACCGCTGACCTCTTGCATGCCATGCAAGCGCTCTCCCAGCTGAGCTATAGCCCCACAGGACCTCTTTACGAACCAAATCCGCTGGGTGCAGAATTTGGTGGAGCTAAGCGGGATCGAACCGCTGACCTCTTGCATGCCATGCAAGCGCTCTCCCAGCTGAGCTATAGCCCCGTAACGTAAAGCGTGTCGTGTTGACGGGCGGCATAATATGAATTCCTCGCTCAGGTGTCAACGGCAAAATTATCCCACCCGATTCAATCGCTGAAAAAGCAGGCAACTTGCTGACAATGCGAGCCTTATCGCAGCCAGAAGTTAAACTGGTCACCTTTTCAAGTAAAAGGATGCTATAACATGGACAGCTAATTCCCATACATTTACTCAGGAAATAGTATGCTCAAGGAACGAATGACACCTGAAGAAATCGCCCATCTGACTGGCTACAGCCGGCAAACTATCAATAAGTGGGTGCGGAAAGAAGGCTGGCAGACCTCTCCACGGCCTGGCGTCCAGGGGGGCAAAGCGCGACTGGTCCATGTCAATGAGCAGGTCAGAGAGTTCATCCGCAGTGCTCAGCGCGTGGCAGAGACGCCCGGCGCCTATTCCACCCACGACAGCGATCTGGAATCGCTGCTGTTGACCCTCTGTAAAGAATTGACCCCCAGCGAGCAGAAACAGCTTATGTCGCTGCTGCTGCGCGAAGGGATCACCGGGTTACTGCTTCGGTTAGGGATCCGCGATCGGTAAACGATGATGAAACTGAAAGATAAAATGACACCCGCAGAGCTTGCTGACTGTCTGGGGCTGGCAAGACAAACCATCAATCGCTGGGTTCGGGAGAAAAAATGGCGTACGGAGGCAATTCCCGGCGTCAAAGGTGGACGAGCACGACTGGTGGTCATCGACCAGCCGGTGCTGGAATTTCTCACTAACATCCCTGCCAGGCGCCATTTGTTTAGCGATAATGATCTCGCGGAATCGCCGGGCGCTTACCTGGTCAATGAAGCCGACGTGGTCTGGCGGCAGATCACAGAGACCCTTCATCTGATGACTCAGGAAGAACAATTACGGCTACGCGATCTGCTGGCCCGGGAAGGGATTAGCGGTTTTCTTAGCCGCCTGGGCATCGCCAGCCCCAGGTAGCGGGCATAAAAAACGGCAGGGATGACCTGCCGTTGTTTCCTCTACATCGCTATCAGGAGGCCTGAGCCTCACGTTCCGCGATAAAAGCCAGTGCTTTATTAATACGCTCTACGCTCCGCGATTTACCAATAGCGTGAACGGTAACGTCAAGCGCAGGAGACTGCCCTGCCCCGGTCACCGCCACGCGCAGCGGCATACCGACTTTACCCATGCCCACTTCCAGCTCATCAGCGGTTGCCTGAATGGCGTGGTGAACGTTTTCCGCCGTCCAGTCGCCGATCGCCGCCAGCTTATCGCGAACCACTTCCAGCGGCTGACGTGCCACCGGACGCAGATGTTTCTTCGCTGCATCAGCGTCGAACTCTGCGAACTCTTCATAAAAGTAGCGGCAGCTCTGGGCAATCTCTTTCAACGTTTTGCAACGTTCGCCCAGCAGTTTCACCAGCTCGGCCAGCTGCGGGCCGTTCCGGGTATCGATATTTTCCTGCTCGATATGCCACTGCAGATGCGTCGCCACATAATCCGCCGGCAGCGTATTGATGTAGTGATGGTTCAGCCACAGCAGTTTATCGGTGTTGAACGCGCTGGCGGACTTGCTCACCGCCCCCAGCGAGAAGAACTCGATCATCTCTTCGCGGGTGAAGATCTCCTGATCGCCATGGGACCAGCCCAGACGAACCAGATAGTTGAGCAACGCTTCCGGCAGGTAGCCGTCGTCACGATACTGCATCACGCTGACCGCACCGTGGCGTTTGGACAGTTTTTTACCATCATCGCCATTGATCATCGATACGTGGGCGTAAACCGGCACCGGCGCATTCAGCGCTTTGAGGATGTTGATCTGGCGCGGCGTGTTGTTGATATGATCTTCACCACGGATCACGTGAGTGATCGCCATATCCCAGTCATCCACGACGACGCAGAAGTTATAGGTCGGGGAACCATCGGTGCGGCGAATGATCAGATCGTCCAGCTCCTGGTTGCTGAACTCAATCGGTCCGCGGATCTGGTCGTCAAAGATAACCGAACCTTCCTGCGGGTTAGCGAAACGCACGACGCAAGGCTCATCATCCGCATGATGCTCGTGACTATGGCGGCAGCGGCCGTCGTAACGCGGCTTCTCACCGTTCGCCATCTGCTCTTCACGCAGCGCTTCCAGACGCTCTTTCGAGCAATAGCATTTATAAGCGGTGCCGGCTTCCAGCATCTCATCGATCACGTTGTTATAACGGTCGAAACGTTTGGTCTGGTAATAGGGACCTTCATCCCATTGCAGATTCAGCCAGTTCATGCCGTCCATGATGGCTTCAATTGCTTCCGGGGTGGAGCGTTCGAGATCGGTGTCTTCAATACGCAGCACAAACTCACCGCCGTGGTTACGGGCAAAAAGCCAGGAATAGAGAGCAGTACGCGCACCGCCAACGTGCAGATAGCCTGTTGGGCTTGGCGCGAAGCGAGTTTTGATTTTCATGAATTGGCCTTACGTTTAATAAAGATGCCGATAGCCGGCAATGTCCGGTGGAAATTATGGGTCAATATTCTAACACCGTGGGCTGATTCCTCAATGTTGTTCCCGTCGGAACGTCACGGTTTGCCATTTTTGTTTATAAATCATACTATGCCGCCGGTTTTGCGATCGCTTTGTTTAATTTTACGACGAACGAACGAATTCTTTAGAAAAGGCGTTGACTCATTTTCAACTCTCCCTATAATGCGACTCCACACAGCGGGGGTGATTAGCTCAGCTGGGAGAGCACCTCCCTTACAAGGAGGGGGTCGGCGGTTCGATCCCGTCATCACCCACCACTACTTAACGTAGTCTCCGCCGTGTAGAACAGAAAATTGAGAAGTGGGTGATTAGCTCAGCTGGGAGAGCACCTCCCTTACAAGGAGGGGGTCGGCGGTTCGATCCCGTCATCACCCACCACTTTCTCGCCAGCTGGATTTTCTGTCAAAATATGAAGTACCGAAGTGGGTGATTAGCTCAGCTGGGAGAGCACCTCCCTTACAAGGAGGGGGTCGGCGGTTCGATCCCGTCATCACCCACCACTTCGGGTCGTTAGCTCAGTTGGTAGAGCAGTTGACTTTTAATCAATTGGTCGCAGGTTCGAATCCTGCACGACCCACCAATGTAAAAAGGCGCCCTAAAGGCGCCTTTTTGCTATGCGCTGAACTCAACGATTCGGACCTGCAGCAGGTTCGGGTCGAACGAAGTGAGACAACGGAGCCGCTCACGGCGACGGCCCGAAGGGCGAGGCGAAGCCGAGTCATCCTGCACGACCCACCAATGTAAAAAGGCGCCCTAAAGGCGCCTTTTTGCTATGCGTAAAACACAACCTGCCGCGAGTTCGCCCCCAGCAGTCCCCTTGTCAGCGCTGATAAAGCGGATCTTCAACCCTGGCGGCGGTTAAATTCTCTCCTTCCTCACGCACAATTTCCCATAACGCCTGAGCGGCAGTCGACAGCGAACGATTTTTCCGGCATGCCAGCATCAGCTGCCGCTCGACCACCGGGGTCAGTCGCTTCACCGTCAAATGGCTTCCCTGCGGTAACGGCAACGCCAGCGCCGGCAGTACGCTAATGCCAATCCCCGATTCCACCATCGGAAAGAGAGTTGCCGGGTGGCCAATCTCCTGCACAATATTCGCCCGGATAGCCAGCCTGCTGAGGGCCGCATCAATCAGAGGGCGACTACCGGAGGCATAATCCTGCAGGATCAGTCTTTCATCCTGGAGCGCCTGCCATGGTACTTCCGTCAGGTCGGCAAAAGGATGATCCTCCCGACACAGGAGTAAAAAGGGCTCCGCCAGTACGCCCTCACACTGCAGGTCTGTCGCCGGGCCGGGGTCGATCACAATGCCGAAATCCACTTCTCCCTGACGAATACTCTCCAGCACCCACTGCTGGGGCCGGTCGTGCAGCACAAAATCTATATCGGGATAACGACGATTACTGTGAGCTATACACTGCGGGATCAGGTGGGCCGAAATCGTCTGGCTGGCGGCGACCTTAACGGTCCCGCTCAGCTGCTGTCCTACCCGCCCGGCGTCGCGCAGCGTCACCGCCAGTTCATCAAGCAAACGCTCCAGCCTGCCCGCCAGCTGTTGGCCCGCTTCGGTAAGCACCACTTCGCGGGTGGTACGATCGAGCAGACGAACGCCGGTCTGATGCTCCAGCTCTTTAACGCTGTGGCTGACAGCCGACTGGCTCAAGCCAATCATCTCCCCTGCCCGGCTGAAGCTTTTAGCCCGGGCGACGGTGACGAACACTTTTAACTGACGCAGAGAGTAATTCATCTTTTTTATTCATGAATAGATGCAATAAATCAATTTTATTTCTCAAATGAAAAAAAGCACAATAGCGCATCTCTTTTCAGGAGCGTTTATGAAACTTTTCCGCATTCTCGATCCCTTTACGGCAACGCTGATCGTCGTTGTCCTGCTGGCCTCATTCTTTCCGGCCCGTGGCGCATTCGTCCCCTTCTTTGAACATCTGACCACCGCGGCCATCGCCCTGCTGTTCTTTATGCACGGCGCTAAACTCTCCCGGGAAGCGATTATCGCCGGCGGCAGTCACTGGCGCTTGCATCTGTGGGTGATGTGCAGCACGTTCATCCTCTTCCCGGTACTGGGGGTTTTGTTTGCCTGGTGGGCCCCGGTGAATGTCGATCCGATGCTCTACAGCGGCTTTATCTATCTGTGCATTCTGCCGGCCACCGTGCAATCTGCTATCGCTTTTACCTCCCTGGCCGGAGGCAACGTCGCGGCGGCAGTCTGTTCAGCCTCGGCCTCCAGCCTGCTGGGCATCTTTATTTCCCCGCTGCTGGTGGGGGTACTGATGAACCTCCATGGCGCAGGCGGCAGCCTCGAGCAGGTCGGGAAGATCATGCTGCAACTGCTGCTGCCTTTCGTGCTTGGCCATTTATCACGGCCGTGGATCGGCAACTGGGTGGCGAAACATAAGAAGTGGATTGGTAAAACCGACCAGACTTCAATTCTGCTGGTGGTTTACTCCGCCTTTAGCGAGGCGGTGGTGAACGGCATCTGGCATAAAGTCGGTCTGGGATCGCTGCTGTTTATCGTGATTGTCAGCCTGGTGCTCCTGGCCATCGTCATCGCGGTCAATATGTTTGTCGCCCGCCGCTGCGGCTTTAACAAAGCCGATGAAATAACTATCGTCTTCTGCGGTTCGAAAAAGAGTCTGGCCAACGGCATTCCGATGGCCAATATTCTCTTCCCGACCTCCATTCTCGGCATCATGGTGCTGCCGTTGATGATCTTCCATCAAATCCAGTTGATGGTCTGCGCAGTGCTGGCGCGGCGCTACAAGCAGCAAACCGATGCGCGTATCGCGCAGGAAAAGGCCAACGCCGCCAAAGCTTAACGCGCTTTCTTCAGGGGCTGGACCAGATCGCTCAGCCCCTCGGTTTTAATCAGCAGGGTCAACGCCATCAGTTCGCCGAGATGGCCGGCAGGGAACTGATCCTTGCGCGCAAACCACAACAAATACTCTTCCGGGACGTCGATTAAACGACGTCCCTTGTATTTACCGAACGGCATCTCGGTATTGGCTATCTCGACCAGCTGCGCTTTATCCACGTTATTCTCCCAGCAGGCGCATCATTTCGGCTTCGTCAATCACCTCAATGCCCAGCTCCTGCGCTTTCGCCAGCTTAGAGCCCGCAGCTTCGCCGGCAATCACCAGATCGGTTTTCTTCGACACGCTGCCCGCTACCTTCGCCCCCAGCGCCACCAGACGTGCCTTGGCATCATCCCGCGACAGCTGACTCAGGCTACCGGTCAGAACCACGGTTTTACCCGCAAACGGACTATCAATTTCTTCCGCCTTCACCACCACGGGCGCCGGCCAGTGGATGCCTTCGGCCAGCAGCTGCGCGATGACATCGCGGTTGCTCTCTTCGGCAAAGAAGTTGAAGGTATGGGTGGCGACTACGATGCCAACGTCAGGGACCTTTTGCAGATCCTCAATGGACGCCTGCTCCAGAGCGTCAAGGGTGCCAAAATGCGCCGCCAGCCCCGCCGCCGTCGCTTCTCCTACCTCGCGAATACCCAACGCGTAAAGGAAGCGCGCAAAGGTTGTCTCTTTGGCTTTCTCCAGGGCGTTCACCACGTTTTGCGCAGACTTCGGCCCCATCCGATCCAGCCCGGTCAGTTTTCCTGCCGTCAGGCGGAAAAGATCCGCCGGGGTATGGACATACTCTTTCTCTACCAGCTGATCGATGATTTTGTCGCCCATGCCGTCAACGTCCAGTGCGCGACGAGAGACAAAGTGCTTGAGCGACTCTTTGCGCTGCGCACCGCAGATAAGGCCGCCCGTACAGCGAGCCACCGCTTCGCCCTCGACCCGCTCAACGTCTGACTGACATACCGGGCAGTGGGTCGGGAAGACCACATCCCGGGCATCTGCCGGACGCTCGGAAAGCACCACGTTGACCACCTGCGGGATCACGTCGCCAGCCCGGCGAATCACCACCTTGTCGCCGATTTTCAAACCTAAGCGCTCGATTTCATCGGCGTTATGCAGGGTGGCATTGCTCACCAGCACGCCGGCAACATGGACCGGCTCCAGGCGCGCCACTGGGGTAATCGCTCCGGTGCGCCCCACCTGGAACTCCACGTCCCGGACGAAAGTCATCTGCTCCTGTGCCGGGAACTTAAAGGCCACAGCCCAGCGCGGCGCGCGGGCCACGAAACCCAGCTGTTCCTGCAATGCCAGCGAATCGACTTTGATCACTACGCCATCAATGTCAAAGCCCAGATGAGGACGATCTTCCTCAACTTTACGATAGTAAGTGAGCACTTCCTCGGGGGTATGGCACAGGGTGACGCGATCGCTCACCGGCAGCCCCCAGGCTTTAAACTGCAGCAAACGGGCCGAGTGGCTGGCGGGCAGCTCGCCGCCCTCCAGCACGCCCACGCCATAGCAGAAGAAAGTAAGCGGTCGCTTCGCTGTGATGCGTGGATCGAGCTGGCGCAGCGAACCCGCCGCCGCATTACGCGGGTTAGCAAACACTTTTCCGCCGGTGCGGCGCGCTTCTTCATTGATTTTTTCAAACCCGGCCTGCGGAAGGAACACCTCACCGCGCACCTCAAGGCGGGCGGGGATATTTTCGCCATGCAGCTTGAGCGGGATGGCGCGAATGGTTCGCACGTTAGAGGTAATATCTTCGCCGGTGGTGCCATCGCCGCGGGTCGCCGCCTGCATTAACACGCCGTTTTCATAGAGAATACTCACCGCGAGGCCGTCGAGCTTAAGCTCGCAGCAGTAGGTGAGACCGTCAGTACTTTTCAGACGATCCTGCACCCGCTTGTTGAAGGCAAGAAAACTCTCTTCATCAAATACGTTGTCCAGCGACAGCATCGGTACTTCATGGCGGATCTGGCTGAAGGCGGTCAGTGGCGCCGCCCCCACCCGCTGCGTCGGCGAGTCCGGGGTAATCAGCTCCGGATGCTGACTCTCCAGCTCGCGCAGCTCGCGCATCAGGCGGTCATATTCCGCATCGGGTACTTCCGGTGCGTCCATAACGTGGTACAGATATTCATGATGGCGAAGCGTGGTTCGCAGTTCAGTCAGTTGTTGTTCGATCGGTTCCATATCACACCATCAATGATAAAAAACCCCCGACAGGCGGGGGTTGAGAAGGAGTTGAGATAACGCGGGACGTCAGGCGTTCGCGTCTTTCACTTCGCGAATACGATCCTGATATTCACGCAGTTTTTGCGGCGTCATCATGCGACGCTGATCGTCAAGCACCACGCCGCCCACTTCATCAGCGATATACTGCGCAGACTGCAGCATCAGCTTGAAGTTCTGCAGTTCATCGCCATAGGAAGGGACCTGCATAAAGATAGTCACCCCGGGGGTCATCATATCCGCCATACTGTCCGGATTAAAGGTCCCCGGCTTCACCATGTTGGCCAGGCTAAACAGCACGGGTCCGCTGCCGTCCGGGCTCAGGTGACGGTGGAAAATATTCATTTCGCCAAACTTGAAACCGGCCTGCTGAATGCTGTTGATTAGCACCTCACCGTTAAGCTGCGAGCCGTGATGAGCGGCGACGTTCATCACGATAACCGTCTCTTTGCGCTCTTTCGGCTGAGGGGCAGCAGGCTGCTGCGGTTCCGCTGGCTGTGGCTCAGCCACAGTGGGCTGCGGCGCGGCGACAGGCTGCTGCGGTGCGGTCGGCTGCGGCTGGGCGACAGACGGCGTCACCGGTTGTGGCGCCACGGGCTGCTGCACAACCGGCTGCGGCTGGTGTTGAGGTTGCACGGGCGGCTGCGCGGGCTGTGGCTGTTGCCAGCCGGGCTGTGGTGCCGCATGCGGCACAGGCTGCTGCCCCTGCGGCGGAACCGGAGCCTGGCGCGGCGGCTGGCGAACCGGTTCTTCGGGACGCACAGGCTGCTGCATCTGACGCTCGTAAGGCGGCTGGTACTGGTGCTGTGGCGCCTGACGAGGGGCTTCATGCTCCCCATGCGCGCCGTGCGGGGCGTGAGTGACCGGATGAACGCGGACTTCACCTACGCCTTCAACATTATCATCAAAGTCGTCATATTCTGACTCATCGTCGCGCGACTTCATACGTTTCAGTGGGCGATCGCGAAACATCGAAGAACGTTCTTTACGGCTGGTCCAGAACCCATGTACCAGTAAAGCGATTATGGCGATCGCGCCAACAATGATTAATATCAGACGCAAATCCTGCATCATTATATTCTCTGTTGTTCTAACACCTTGCCACCACGGCAAACATTTACTCACTAAGAGTATTTGCCGATTACCTCAAGTGCAAGTGCGTCGGTGGCTTTCACCACATAAAGATGAACTAAATCGTGCTTTTTGCTGTTTTTTCGAACATTTCCTAACTGGTTATTGTCTGACGACCCGATAAAATAAGCGCGCATTCACCCTGGATGTTAAAAAAGGAGCATTGCCTGGCTATGGTTTCATCATCCGCACCAACCCCGCGTAGCGGCGTTTATTATTTTTCGCAGGGCTGGAAACTCATCGGTCTGCCGGGCATACGTCGTTATGTCTTCCTGCCTTTGCTGGTTAACGTGTTGCTGATGGGCGGTGCCTTCTGGTGGCTGTTTACCCGTCTCGGCAGCTGGATCCCCTCGCTGATGAGCCATGTACCGGACTGGTTGCAGTGGCTGAATTATCTGCTGTGGCCGCTGGTAGTGATCTCAATCCTGCTGGTGTTTGGCTACTTCTTTTCGACAATCGCCAACTGGATAGCCGCCCCGTTCAGTGGACTGCTGGCAGAACAGCTGGAAGCACGCCTGACCGGCGCCACCCCGCCGGATGTCGGCGTGTTTGGCATCATGAAGGATATTCCGCGCATTATGAAACGGGAGTGGCAGAAGCTAGCCTGGTATCTGCCGCGTGCCATCGTGCTGTTATTGCTCTATTTTATTCCTGGCGTTGGCCAGACAGTAGCACCGGTACTCTGGTTCCTGTTCAGCGCATGGATGCTGGCGATTCAATACTGTGATTATCCTTTTGATAATCATAAGGTCCCCTTCAAAACCATGCGTGAAGCACTGCGCAGCCGCAAGGTGATGAATATGCAGTTTGGGGCGCTCACCAGCCTGTTCACCATGATCCCGGTAGTAAACCTGGTGATCCTCCCGGTGGCTATCTGCGGCGCCACCGCCATGTGGGTTGATTGCTATCGCGATAAACACGGTCTCTGGAAGTAGCTCTTATACGTCCATCCAGGAGCGGCAAAGGCCGCTCCTTATATCTCGCTTATTCCTTCTTGCTCACCATTATTTCCCTTCCGCATATAGATATGCTAAATCCTTACTTCCGCATATTCTTTAAGCGGGTATGCTGATGCCGTACCCCCAAATTTCATACAGTTAAGGACGGGCCATGAGTAAGATTTTTGAAGACAACTCCCTGACTATCGGTCATACGCCGCTGGTACGACTGAACCGCATTGGTAACGGCCGTATCCTGGCAAAGGTAGAATCTCGTAACCCGAGCTTTAGCGTAAAATGCCGTATCGGCGCCAATATGATCTGGGATGCTGAAAAGCGCGGCGTTCTGAAACCTGGCGTGGAACTGGTCGAACCGACCAGCGGCAACACCGGTATCGCCCTCGCCTACGTGGCGGCGGCACGCGGCTATAAACTGACGCTAACCATGCCAGAAACCATGAGCATTGAGCGTCGTAAGCTGCTGAAAGCGCTGGGCGCAAACCTGGTGTTGACCGAAGGCGCCAAAGGTATGAAAGGCGCCATCCAGAAAGCGGAAGAGATTGTCGCCAGCAACCCGGAAAAATTCCTGCTGCTGCAGCAGTTCAGCAACCCGGCAAACCCGGAAATTCACGAGAAAACCACCGGCCCGGAAATCTGGGAAGACACCGACGGTCAAGTGGATGTGTTTATCTCTGGCGTTGGTACCGGCGGAACGCTGACCGGTGTCAGCCGCTATATTAAAAACACCAAGGGTAAAAAAGATCTGATCACCGTCGCGGTTGAACCGACCGACTCGCCGGTCATCTCTCAGGCGCTGGCAGGCGAAGAGCTCAAGCCGGGTCCGCACAAAATTCAGGGTATCGGCGCTGGCTTCATCCCTGGCAACCTGGATCTGAAGCTGGTGGATAAAGTCATCGGTATCACCAATGATGAAGCTATCTCGACGGCACGCCGTCTGATGGAAGAAGAAGGCATTCTGGCAGGTATCTCTTCCGGGGCCGCCGTTGCCGCCGCGCTGAAGCTGCAGGAAGATGAGGCCTTTACCAATAAGAATATTGTGGTTATCCTACCTTCCTCAGGTGAGCGTTATTTAAGCACCGCGTTGTTTGCCGATCTCTTCACAGAGAAAGAACTGCAACAGTAGTGCCAGCTTGTAAATAATGTGTAAAAAAGCACCTTTTCAGGTGCTTTTTTGTGGCATACGTCAAAGTTTTACCCCTCCTGGCATTGATTCACCTCGTAGGGTCTGGTATTTAACCAGCACATTTATTTTGATGCGCGAAATTATTCAGAAGAGGATTTCCGCCAGCTGAATCGATTTTATGATTTGGTTCAAGTCTTCCTTTCGCGGCATAATGTTTAATGACGTGCTAGACGTCAATGGCCCTCAGGTCTTCGCAGCGCCAGGCGCTGCCGACGCCAAGGCCGGAAACGTAACGCCGGCGCTAACAATACAGGCTAAAGTCGAGTCGTTAGACTAGACTTTAGGTCCACAACACTAAACCTATAAGTTGGGGAAATATAATGTTCCAGCAAGAAGTTACCATTACCGCTCCGAACGGTCTGCACACCCGCCCTGCTGCTCAGTTTGTTAAAGAAGCTAAAGGCTTCACTTCTGAGATCACTGTAACCTCCAACGGCAAAAGCGCCAGCGCCAAAAGCCTGTTCAAACTGCAGACTCTGGGCCTGACCCAGGGCACCGTAGTGACCCTCTCCGCTGAAGGCGAAGATGAGCAGAAAGCTGTTGAACATCTGGTTAAACTGATGGCTGAACTCGAGTAAGTTCACGGGTTCTTTTTCATATCAGTCACAAGTAAGGTAGGGTTATGATTTCAGGCATTTTAGCATCCCCGGGTATCGCCTTCGGCAAAGCACTGCTGCTGAAGGAAGATGAAATTGTCATCGACCGGAAGAAAATTTCTGCCGATAAGGTTGATCAGGAAGTCGAACGTTTCCTGAGCGGCCGCGCCAAGGCCTCCGCCCAGCTGGAGGTCATCAAAACCAAAGCTGGTGAAACTTTCGGTGAAGAAAAAGAAGCCATCTTCGAAGGGCATATCATGCTGCTGGAAGATGAGGAGCTTGAGCAGGAAATCATAGCCCTGATTAAAGATAAGCACATGACTGCCGACGCGGCAGCCAATGAAGTTATCGACGGTCAGGCCACTGCCCTGGAAGAGCTGGACGATGAATACCTGAAAGAACGTGCCGCTGACGTACGTGATATCGGTAAGCGCCTGCTGCGCAACATCCTTGGTCTGGCGATCATCGATCTGAGCGCGATTCAGGATGAAGTTATCCTCGTCGCTGCCGATCTGACCCCGTCTGAAACCGCACAGCTGAACCTGAAAAAAGTGCTGGGCTTCATCACCGACGCGGGCGGCCGTACTTCTCACACCTCCATCATGGCGCGTTCCCTGGAACTGCCAGCGATTGTGGGCACCGGCAACATTACGGCGCAGGTGAAAAACGGCGACTATCTGATTCTTGACGCGGTGAACAATCAGGTTCTGATCAACCCGTCTAACGAGCAAATTGAAGCGCTGCGTAATCTGCAGGCTCAGGTTGCGGAAGAAAAAGCCGAACTGGCGAAACTGAAAGATCTGCCGGCGATTACCCTCGACGGCCATCAGGTTGAAGTGTGCGCCAACATTGGTACCGTTCGCGATGTCGAAGGTGCTGAGCGCAACGGCGCCGAAGGCGTAGGCCTGTATCGTACCGAATTCCTGTTCATGGATCGCGACGCGCTGCCGACAGAAGAAGAGCAGTTTGCAGCTTATAAAGCGGTGGCTGAAGCCTGTGGCTCTCAGGCCGTTATCGTCCGTACCATGGACATCGGCGGCGACAAAGAGCTGCCGTACATGAACTTCCCGAAAGAAGAGAACCCGTTCCTCGGCTGGCGTGCCGTACGTATCGCGATGGATCGTAAAGAGATCCTGCGCGATCAGGTTCGCGCTATTCTGCGTGCCTCTGCTTTCGGTAAATTGCGCATCATGTTCCCGATGATCATCTCTGTTGAAGAAGTGCGTGCACTGAAGAAGGAGATCGAAATCTACAAACAGGAACTGCGTGACGAAGGTAAAGCATTTGACGAATCCATTGAGATCGGCGTGATGGTGGAAACACCGGCTGCGGCGACTATTGCTCGTCATCTGGCCAAAGAAGTTGATTTCTTTAGTATCGGCACCAATGATTTAACGCAATATACTCTGGCAGTTGACCGTGGTAATGATATGATTTCACATCTTTACCAGCCAATGTCACCGTCTGTACTGAATCTGATTAAGCAAGTTATTGATGCTTCTCACGCTGAAGGTAAATGGACTGGCATGTGCGGTGAGCTTGCGGGCGATGAACGTGCTACACTTCTGTTGCTGGGTATGGGGCTGGACGAATTCTCTATGAGCGCCATTTCCATCCCGCGCATCAAGAAGATTATTCGTAACACGAACTTCGAAGATGCAAAAGTATTAGCAGAGCAGGCTCTTGCTCAACCGACAACGGACGAGTTAATGACGCTGGTTAACAAGTTCATTGAAGAAAAAACAATCTGCTAATCCACGAGATGCGCGGCCCAAATTACTGCTTAGGAGAAGATCATGGGTTTGTTTGATAAATTGAAATCTCTGGTTTCTGATGACAAGAAAGACACCGGAACTATTGAGATTATTGCTCCCCTTTCCGGTGAAATCGTCAACATCGAAGACGTGCCGGATGTGGTTTTTGCGGAAAAAATTGTGGGCGATGGGATTGCCATCAAACCGACCGGTAACAAAATGGTCGCGCCGGTAGACGGTACCATTGGTAAAATTTTCGAAACCAACCATGCGTTCTCTATTGAATCTGATAGCGGCATTGAGCTCTTCGTTCACTTCGGTATTGATACCGTTGAACTGAAAGGCGAAGGCTTCAAGCGTATTGCTGAAGAAGGCCAGCGCGTGAAAGTCGGCGACCCGGTAATCGAATTCGATCTGCCGCTGCTGGAAGAGAAAGCCAAGTCTACCCTGACGCCGGTGGTTATCTCCAACATGGACGAGATCAAAGAGCTGATCAAACTGTCCGGTAGCGTGACTGTGGGCGAAACCCCGGTTATCCGCATCAAGAAGTAATGCTTGCTGCATAAAAATGGCGCCGAAAGGCGCCATTTTTTTATATCGCGTTGGTCACTACCTGGTAGCATTTCTCCCGGGAAAGAACGCGCATACCTTCCGGCGTACTTTCCAGAATGCGTCTTTCACTGTCAGAAACCAGCAGTTCGCACTGATACCCTCCGGCCAGGCCGAACAGCGACCGCGCCACGCAGGCATCCTCCAGCGCCGCCTCCCCCGTCGTATCAAAATGACCGACAATACGCCCCTGCTGGCGGATCACTAACCGGTAGCTTTTCATCGATTTTTCTCCAGCGGTGGCAGGATCAGTTCATCGCAACCCTGCGCGGCGGTCCAGTTCATCACCTCCAGCACGCGCTGCGCGGCAGCCTGTGTCGCGGCCCCCAGTGCCAGGCCGCTGAGCAGGCCACTCACCAGTTCGGCGCAGAACAGATCGCCCGTCCCCTTCAAATCTGTCTCCACCCGTGGATGAACCACCACCTCCACCGCATCGGCTGTTACCACCAGCACATTGATCGTCGAACTCGCCTCCCCCGGTGCACTGGTGATCACCACCCACTTAAGGGTATCTGACAGCAGACTTCGCGCCGCGGCAACCGCCTCCTGTTGATTGCGACAGCGCCTGCCGCTCAGCGTCTCCAGTTCAAACAGATTCGGGGTGATCCCCTGTGCCAGCGGCAGCAAATGCTGACGATAGGCGTCCGGGATCTCGGCCTTAACGTAGATGCCGCTGTCGACATCGCCGATGACCGGATCCACCAGGATGCACAGCTCAGGATGGCGCACACGAACCCGTGTCAGCCACTGCGCCAGGCGCTCGATTTGCACGGCATTGCCCATATAGCCGGTGGTCACCGCCCGCAGTTCACGCAACGCGTCGCGCTCCTCCAGCGCCTGCAGATATCCGACAAACCACTCCTCCGGGATAATGCCGCCATAGAACGTCTCATAATGAGGCGTATTGCTGAACAGCACCGTCGGCACCGCCAGCACGCGCAGGCCGTGCTGTTTAATCGCCGGAACCGCGATGCTGTTACCGACGCTGCCGTAGACTACCTGTGACTGCACGGCGACGATATCAACCTCCGACGCCCGGCTTTTGTCATGAAAGAGCACTGATTGTATGTCATCTTGCTGGCCCATCTTTTCTCCCCCCGCTGGACAGCGGGTCACGCTCTGATTATGATTCGTCCTATGCTAAATTTCATTTTGTCATAGGTCAATAATGTTAGCCGGAAAAACCGCCAGCGAAATCTTCGATAATATACGCCACCTGGTGCAAAGCGGCGCGTTGCAACCCGGCGAAATTCTGCCGCCGGTACGCGAGCTCGCCAGTCAGCTGGCGGTGAATCGCAATACCGTCGCCGCCGCCTATAAACGCCTGGTGACCTCTGGCCTGGCCGTCAGTCAGGGACGCAACGGTACGGCCATCAAAGCGCGGGACACACTGCCAGTGCTGGAGGGAGGCGATCCATCCACGCCGCTGAACGATATCTCCGGCGGCAATCCAGATCCTGCCAGACTACCCAATCTCACCCGCTATCTGGATCACATTATCCGCACGCCGCGCCTGTATGGGGATGCCGCTGTCGACCCCCGACTGGGGGAGTGGGCCACGGCCTGGTTTGCTCGCGAACTGTCCGCTCCGTTTGAAGTCAATCTTGCCAGCGGGGCGATTGACGCTCTGGAACGCCTGCTGTGCGCGCTGCTGCTCCCGGGGGATGGCGTGGTCGTGGAAGATCCCTGTTTTCTCAGCAGTATCAATATGGTGCGTTACGCTGGTTTTACCCCCTGTCCGGTGGCGGTGGATGCCGAGGGGATGGATCCTGACGAGCTGGAGACGGCATTGCGTAACGGCGCGCGGGCAGTGATCTTAACCCCGCGGGCGCATAATCCTACCGGCTGTAGCCTGACGGAACCCCGGGCGCAAGCGCTGCGGGAGGTGCTGGCCCGCTATCCGCAGGTATTGGCTATCGTCGATGACCATTTTGCCCTGCTGTCGGCCACGCCGTGGTACTCCCCTCTGCCCGCGAGCACGCAACGCTGGGCGCTGGTCCGCTCAATGTCGAAGACCCTGGGGCCGGACCTGCGGCTGGCCTTTATCGCCAGCGATAGCGAAACCTCAGCCGCGCTGCGTCTGCGGCTAAACGCTGGCAGCCAGTGGGTCAGCCATCTGCTACAGGACCTGACGCTCGCCTGCCTGACCGATGACCTGTTTATCGCCTCGATGGCCGAGAGCCGCGATCACTATCAACAGCAAAATCAGAAACTGGCGGCGGCACTGGCCCGGCACGGATCCCGTCATTTTCCGCCGGGCGATGGCCTCAATTTCTGGCTGCCGCTGCCGGCGGCGAGCCAGCCTTACGCGTTACGCCTGGCCCGCGCGGGCTGGCTGGTACGCGAAGGGGAAGTATTTGGCGTGCGAACACCAGCACACGGGCTGCGCCTGTCGTTGGGTCGCCTGAATGACGCTGAGATTAACCGACTGGCGGAAGATTTGGCGCTGGTCCTAACCCACCCCTAACGGAGGCCATAACATGCGGGTCCATTTTATTGTTCATGAGCATTTTGAAGCGCCCGGCGCTTACCTGACCTGGGTGCAAAAGCATGGCTATTCCACCACCTGGTCGCGGATTTATGCCGGAGATCCACTGCCGGCAAACGCACACGATTTTGATATGCTGGTGGTGCTTGGCGGCCCGCAGTCTCCACGCACTACGCTGGCAGAATGTCCCTACTTTAATGCGCAGGCGGAACAGCGGCTGATCGCTCAGGCCGTTCACGCGGGTCGCATCGTGGTGGGTATCTGCCTCGGCTCGCAGCTGATTGGCGAAGCGCTGGGCGCGCCGGTGATGGAAAGTCCGGAAAAAGAGATTGGCCATTATCCGCTGACGCTAACCACCGCCGGACTGATGGATGACAAAATCGCTCACTTCGGCCATACCGTAGTGGTTGGCCACTGGCATAACGATATGCCCGGCCTGACCCCAACGGCGGAAGTGCTTGCCTCCAGCGAAGGCTGCCCACGACAGATAGTCAAATATGGCGAACGGGTCTACGGTTTCCAGTGCCATATGGAGTTTGATACTGCGGTAATCGAACTGCTGATCGCCAATTCACAGCAGGAACTTAACGCCGCCAGAGGCCGTCGTTTTGTCCGTCGCGAAGAGGAAATGCGCACCTGGGACTATCGAGAGATGAATCAGAAACTCTGGACATTTCTCGACAAACTGACGGAAAAACAACCGGAAACAGGCGCTATTCCGAAAACTTAATTGCCATGGCGCGAAGAGAGTAGACTTTACCGGACAACCCAATCCGGAAGGGACGCAAAATGAAAAGCATTTTCTGCGCGCTGCTGACACTGTTACTCTCTTTTCCCGTTATAGCTAAACTTAACGCCTACCAGGAAGCGCGCATTAATGCGATGCTTGATGCCCTGGCGCAAAAAAGCGATCTCATCTTCGTGCGCAATGGCGATGCCCATACTTGCGATGAAGCCGTGGCACATCTGAGGCTGAAATTAAGTAATACGCGCAACCGTATCGATACTGCAGAACAATTTATCGATAAGGTGGCATCATCATCCTCTGTCACCGGCAAGCCTTATATCGTCAGGTTCCCTGGTAAAAACGATCAGCAGGCCCGGCCGTACCTGCATACCCTGATCGCCCAGACGGATAAAACTGTGACGGTGGCGGAAAAATAACTCACGAACAGGAGTCCCAGCAATGCCTCACTCCAGCTCCACGTTAAAAGCAGTCATTGAAGCCTGCGATCGCGCAATCTCGCAGGAGGATTACGATACCCTGATGGCCCATTACGCAGAAGACGCCGCGCTGGTCGTCAAACCGGGCATGGTGGTCAGAGGGAAAGAGAATATCCGCAAAGCCTTTATCGCCATTGCCGACTATTTCCAGCACCGACTGGTGGTGACTCAGGGAAAAATGGAGGTTATTGAAGGCGGCGGCAATGCGCTGGTCATTATGGAAACCCGGCTGGATATCCCGACGGCGGACGGGATATCCCAGGTTACGCGGCGCGCCACCTACGTCTTTCAGAAGCAGGACGAGCGCTGGCTGTGCACTGTCGATAACTCCTACGGCACTGACCTGCTCGATGATTAAATGCCCGCCCCCTGGCTAAAATGTTCCTCGCCGAATACGCCGGTGGAGAGGTAGCGATCGCCACGATCGCAGACGATCGCCACCACCACCGCGCCGGGATTTTCGCGGGCAATGCGTAACGCGCCCGCCACCGCGCCGCCTGAGCTGACGCCACAGAAAATCCCTTCCCGTACCGCCAGCTGACGCATGGTGTTCTCGGCATCCTGCTGATGAATATCCAGCACCGCATCTACCAGCGAAGCGTTAAAAATGCCCGGCATATACTCTGCTGGCCAGCGGCGGATCCCGGGAATACTGCTGCCCTCTTCCGGCTGCAGGCCGACAATAGCCACCGGCTTACTCTGTTCGCGCAAAAAGCGCGATACCCCGGTAATGGTGCCGGTGGTCCCCATGCTGGAGACAAAGTGGGTAATTCGCCCCGCGGTCTGCTGCCAGATTTCCGGTCCGGTAGTGGTGTAGTGGGCGTAGGGGTTATCCGGGTTGTTAAACTGATCGAGCAGTTTGCCTTCTCCGCGCTGGGCCATCTCCAGCGCCAGGTCGCGAGCCCCCTCCATTCCCTGCTCTTTGGTCACCAGGATAAGCTCGGCGCCGTAGGCGCGCATGGCGGCCCGACGCTCCTGACTCATGTTGTCGGGCATCAGCAGCTTCATGCGATAACCTTTCAACGCAGCGATCATCGCCAGCGCAATGCCGGTGTTGCCGCTGGTCGCTTCGATCAGTACGTCGCCAGGCTGGATTTCACCCCGTTTTTCCGCTTCGACGATCATCGACAGCGCGGCGCGATCTTTCACCGAGCCGGCCGGATTATTGCCTTCGAGTTTGACCCAGACTTCGCTGCCGTTGTCCGGTCCCAGACGCTGAAGTTTGACCAGAGGGGTATTGCCGATGGTTTGTTCGAGTGTATTCACGATTTTTACTCAATAAAAAAGCCGGGCGGCGCTTCGCTTACCCGGCCTGGCAGACGCGTGATAATTCCAGACCGGGTAAGCAGAGCCTCACCCGGCAAAAGCACATGGATTTAAGCTATCAGGCCGACTCCGCCAGAGCAAGCTCGCCGCGCGGCTCGATACGCTCGGTACCGTTGTACAAACGCGCGTTTTGCAGCCCGACGAACAGCCGTTCGCCGCGGGACGGCGCCTCATCGCCCGTTAACACCACGCTCAGCGGTTCGTCATACCACCCCAGAGGCTGGACGACTAATTGGGTGTAGTGCCCTTTCGGACTGGCCTCCAGGACCTGCACCGGCAGCGGCGAATCCAGGCTGGTCCGCCGGCTGATGTCCACTTCCCATGGGCGCAGGAACAGGTCCACTGGCCCCTGGTATGCCGGGGTATAGCCTAACGGCCAGCGGTGGGCGCCGACGTGGAACTGTCCACCGCGGATGACCCCCTGCAGGCGGTTCACTTCCCCCATAAACTCCAGCACGAAACGGGTAGACGGCTCACGCCATACGCGCTCCGGGGCATCGGCCTGTTCGATGTTGCCCTGGCTCATGACCACCACCCGGTCGGCAACTTCCATCGCCTCTTCCTGATCGTGGGTGACGAACACGCTGGTGAATTTCAGCTCTTCATGCAGCTGACGCAGCCAGCGGCGCAGCTCTTTACGCACCTGCGCATCCAGCGCACCGAAAGGTTCATCCAGCAGCAAAATTTGCGGCTCCACCGCCAGGGCGCGCGCCAGCGCCACGCGCTGCTTCTGGCCTCCGGACAGCTGCGCCGGATAGCGATCCGCCAGATGGGCCAGCTGCACCATCTCCAGCAGTTTGGTCACCTTGGCTTTAATCGCCGCCGCATTGGGGCGTTCGCGGCGCGGCAGCACAGTCAGGCCAAAGGCGATGTTATCGAACACCGTCATATGGCGGAACAGCGCATAGTGCTGGAAAACGAAGCCCACTTTACGGTCGCGAGCGTGCATCCGACTGACGTCGGTACCGTGGAAGCGGATATGACCGCTGGTCTGATGCTCCAGACCGGCGATAATTCGCAGCAGGGTGGTTTTTCCGGAGCCCGAGGGCCCCAGCAGCGCAACCATTTGTCCGGAAGGGATATCCAGCGAGATATCATTCAGCACCTGGGTGCGACCAAACGATTTCTTAATATTGGCAATCTCAATGCTCATGATTTCCCTCCTGTTGCGCGCGTTTTTCCTGATTGGCCAGACGCCATTGCAACATACTCTTTAAAAACAGGGTCAGAATAGCCATTAATGTCAGCAGGGCGGCGGCGGTAAACGAGCCGACAGTGTTGTAATCCTGCTCCAGTAATTCAATTTGCAGCGGCAGCGACAGCGTTTCACCGCGGATCGAACCGGAGACCACCGACACCGCGCCAAATTCGCCGATGGCGCGAGCGTTAGTCAGCACCACGCCGTACAGCAGCGCCCAGCGGATATTGGGCAACGTCACCCGGCGAAACATCTGCCAGCCGGAAGCGCCCAACAGCACCGCGGCCTCATCCTCATTACTGCCCTGGCTCATCATCACTGGCACCAGCTCGCGCACCACAAACGGACAGGTGACAAAGATGGTCGCCAGCACCATGCCCGGCCAGGCGAACATGATTTGCAGATTATGCGCGTCGAGCCAGCCGCCCAGCGGGCCGTTAGAGCCGTAGAACAGCAGGTAAACCAGGCCGGCCACCACAGGCGAGACGGCGAACGGGATATCCAGTAACGTCAGCAGCAGCTGGCGCCCCGGAAAGGTAAAACGTGTCACCAGCCAGGCCAGCAACGTACCGAACACCAGGTTCACCGGGACGGTAATCAAGGCAATCATTACCGTCAGCCAGATAGCATGCAGCATGTCCGGGTTGGCCAGGTTTTCCAGCACCGGCATCAATCCTTTGCTGAAAGCCTGGACAAAGATATAGACCATCGGCACCACGAGGATGAAGGCAGAGACCAGCATCCCGACGCCAATCAGAAACCATTTACCCCAGTTAATGCGGGGCGCGTCGTAGCGTTTCAATTGAGTAACTTCCGCCATTAGTGACCTACCACCCGTCGACCAAAGCGACTCTGCAGGGTATTGATGGAAAACAGCAGCAGCAGTGAAGCAGCAAGGATCACCGAGGCGATCGCGCTCGCGGCCGGATAGTCAAACTCCTGCAGACGAATAAAGATCATCAGCGAGGTCACCTCGGTCTTCCACGCGATGTTGCCGGCGATAAAAATCACCGCGCCAAACTCGCCGAGACTGCGGGTAAACGACAGGGCAATACCCGCCAGCAGCGCCGGCGACAGCTCCGGCAGTACGACCTTGCGGAAGCTTTGCCAGCGCGTCGCGCCCAGCGTTTCCGCCGCTTCCTCATACTCGGGCCCTAACTCCTCCAGCACCGGCTGCACGGTACGTACCACAAACGGGATGCTGGTAAAGGCCATCGCCACGGCGATGCCGAGCCAGGTATAGGTGACTTTAATATCGAACTTCGCCAGCCATTCCCCGTAAATACCATTAACCGAAAACAACGAGGCCAGGGTCAGGCCCGCCACCGCGGTGGGCAGCGCAAACGGCAGATCCATTAAAGCATCGAGCAGCGTGCGGCCCGGAAAACGATAGCGGGTCAGGATCCACGCCATCAGCAGACCGAATACGCCATTAAATATCGAGGCCACGAATGCCGACAGCAGCGTCACCTTATAGGCCGCGACCACCTGCGGGTTGCTGATCACATCCCAGTACTGCGCCCAGCTCATCTGCGCCAGCTGCATTACCAGCGCGCTGAGCGGTAACAACAAAATCAGACAGACAAACAGCAGGCTGGTGCCGAGGCTCAGGGTAAAGCCCGGCAGCACGCGCTTAGACGACACAGCAAACATTACTTACGCCCCGCCGCCAGCAGTTTGTCCAGTTCGCCGCCGCTGGCGAAGTGGGTTTTCATCACCTCAGGCCAGGCGCCAAACTTGTCCTCCACGCGGAACAGTTCGGTCTGCGGGAATTTATCCTTCAGCGCGTCCATGACTTTCGGGTTGTTTACCCGGTAGTAGTAGTCGGTAATGATGGTTTGCGCCTGCGGGCTGTAGAGCCAGTTCAGGTAGGCTTTCGCCGCCTTTTCGGTGCCATTGGCTTTGACGTTTTTATCCACCCATGCCACCGGGAACTCCGCCAGAATGTTGGTTTTCGGGATCACCACTTCAAATCCCTGCGCCTCATACTGCTTACGAATATTGTTCACTTCCGATTCGAAGCTAATCAGCACATCGCCCAGGCCGCGTTCAGCAAAAGTGGTGGTCGCCCCGCGTCCGCCGGTATCAAAGACTTCGACGTTCTTCAGAAACTGGGTCATAAACTGTTCGGTTTTGGCTTTATCGCCGCCGTCGGCTTTATCCGCCGCGCCCCATGCCGCCAGGTAGGTGTATCGGGCGTTACCCGAGGTTTTCGGGTTCGGGAAAATCAGCTTGACGTCAGAGCGAACCAGATCGTTCCAGTCATGAATATTTTTCGGGTTGCCTTTGCGCACCAGGAAACCCATCGTCGAATAGAACGGTGAGCTGTTGTTCGGCAGGCGGCTTTGCCAGTCGGCCGGGATCAGGTTGCCTTTGTCATGCAGGATCTGCACGTCCGTCACCTGGTTGTAGGTGACCACGTCCGCCTTCAGACCCTGCAAAATAGCCAGCGCCTGCTTGGATGAACCGGCATGCGACTGCTTAATCGTCAGCGTGTCCCCGCCATTGTCCTTCGCCCACTGCTGCTCAAAAGGCGGGTTAAGGGCGGCAAACAGCTCGCGGGAGACATCATAGGAGCTGTTCAGCAGCTCCGTCGCCTGCGCCTGCGCGGCCAGCAGCATGGAAGCCGCCAGCGCCAGATATCCTTTTTTCAGTGATTTAACGGCCATTGCGCACCCTTATCAACGTTGAACATTTTCTGATGATCATCATATTTATAACGGGTACGAAAGGAGTAACGGTTTTATATACCGTTTGGCGATTTGGAAGTCGAAAAGAGAATAAGCAACTGGCAAAGCTTTGCTGAAAGCGGCTCGCAGATTAGACGTGTCATTGTGACAAACGGCAGCCAGGCGTGCACTGTGTTTATATGAAAAACACATAGATTTTTGCTCATCAGCTCAGACGTAGCTTAACGCCAGCAGAACGTCGGCTATGGTACTTACTGCGCAACCGCCGTTTTGCTTGCTATAAATTTCGCCGCCAGCATCCCGTGGGTCCCTATATTCTCGATTTTGCCTGCTGCGCAATACGGCTGGCGATTGAACTGGACGGCGGCCAACACGATGAGAGGCGTGCCTACGATGTTCGCCGCACCCGCTGGCTACAGAGCCAGGGATGGCGGGTTTTACGCTTCTGGAATAATGAGTTTGAAGAGTATGAGGATGCGGTGATGGAGAGAATACTTGAAGCGCTTGAGTCGCCGATACCCTCACCCCGCCCCTCTCCCTGAGGGAGAGGGAGAAAGAGAGTCCGCACGCAGATTCCATAGCCGCACCGTACCGTCTCCTCTCCCTGAGGGAGAGGGTGAAAGGCGGTCCGTACTGGGGCTTGCCAACCGTACCGAACGGTTCCCTCTCCCCCTTGGGGAGAGGGTTAGGGTGAGGGGAAAAAATTACAGCGCCTGAATACGCTCCAGCGATGGTGCGAAGTAATAGCCGCCGGTCACCGGTTTAGTGAATCGCAGCATCGCGTCGCGTTTGCCGTCGGTATCGCCAAACATGCTCAGCAGCTGCTGCTCGATGTTATACAGGCGCGCGCAGTAAGCGCAGAAATAGAGGCCATGGGTGCCGCTGGCGGTGCCATACGGCAGGCTCTGGCGGACAATTTTCAGCCCTTTACCGTCTTCCTTGAGGTCAACGCGCGACAGATGCGAGGTCTCAGGACGTGCATCACCATCGATCTCTTCGTTGGCTTCTTTGGTACGGCCGATCATCATCTCCTGATCCGGTACGCTCATGCGGTTCAGCTGTTTGAGATTATGTTCCCAGCGCTGGACGAACACGTAGCTGCCGCCCGCGTCCACACCGTCTTTAATGACTGCCACTTCGCGGCGGGTTTCTTCCCCCGCCGGGTTTTCGGTGCCGTCGACGAAGCCGCTGAGATCACGCTCTTCCACCCAACGGAAACCGTGGATCTCTTCTTTCACGTCGATAGCGTCGCCAAAGGCGGCCATCGCGGCCTGCGCCACCGAGAAGTTAACTTCATGACGGGCGGATAAAATATGAATCAGCAGGTCATACTGGGTGGACGGCGCCAGCCCTTTGCCATAGACCGGAAAATCTTTTAACTCCTCTGCCCCTACGCCGCCGCTCAGCTGACGCCAGACGCTATTGCCGAACGCCACCACCGCGCCGAGTTTGGCGTCGGGGAATTTAGCCTGGAAGGTGGCAAGGGTATCGATAAATTTTTTGCTCGCTTCGCGCAGGGCGTTAACGTCCCCTTTAACATTGGCTTCAATCCAAATCGCCGCGCGGCAATGTTCCGGCAAAATGCCGCTCTGAACCTGAGACATCGCTCCTCCTGAAATGATGCAACCACAACGCTGTCGCGTTGCTAACGCGCTATTGTAACTGTTTTTCAGAGCTGTCGTGTCTCTTCAGATCAATTTAGCGACGCCAGATAATCTTGCTGACCTTCCAGTTTTTCAGGGTATCGTCGGAGGGCATCAGCTCGTCCGGGCCGCTCCAGTGGCCGGTAAAGGCGTAGCTGATATGCTGACTCCCCTCGGCCTGACACTCGACGACCGCGCCGTTGTCATTGCTGCCTTTCTGGCAGTTGCCAAAGGCTTTGCTGTACAGGTCGCTAAACGGTGTGCCGATTTTCACGCCGCTGGCGGTTTTGATTTCGACATCGCGCACGTCAATCCGGCTGATGGTACCGTTGTCGCCATTGATGGTCAGCGCCACGCTGTTGTCTTTCAGCGCTTCAAAGTAGTGGACGATATTGCCCTTATCGGTCTTCATCCCGCTGCGCAAACGGTAGTCGCTGCCCAGCGCATCGCTAATGGCCTGTTCATTGAGCGGCGTGGAAGCCGTCAGTTTACCCACGCCCTGCTCGGTCACCTCGGTGGAAGCGCCAAACCAGTTCCACGGATAGGCCGCCGACCAGTTGACCGCGCTCATCGTGGAGCAGCCGGTCAGTGCCAGCGGAAGCGCGCAGAGCATTACACGTAGCGATTTCATATCACAATCCTTTCTGAGTCATTCAACGCATGTTGGAGTTCGCGATCGGCAAAAAGTGCCATTAAAAGGTGGTCTGGCGAAAACAGGCTCCCAGGCGACGGCTGGTTAGCAGCCACCACAGGGCATAGCCATCCGCCGCCAGCAGCCCGATGGTTAATGAAGAGGGGGATTCACCGCTAAGCCATAGCATCGGCTGCCACAGCAACAGCAGCAACTGCGAGAGCACCAGCAGCCAGCGCATCGCCGACCACAGGCGCGGCAGGCGCTGACGATAGCCGCTAAGCAGAAAAGCCAGTACCGCCGGCACGCCGGGCAGTAAACCGAGCCAGAAGCGGTCGTGATCGGGATAGAACAGATTAAGAATCGCGTCGCCCTGCTGGCGTGAGGCTCCGGCCATTAAAAACAGCACCCACGTGCGGGCCTGCAACAACAGCACGCACCAGAAAAGAAACGGCAGGCGCAGACGGCCATGGGCATCAAAATCGGCGGGGATAAACTCAGTATTCTTCATCTTCGATCAGGCGCTTGCCCAGGGTCAGGACATCGGCGTATTCATAGCCCAGCCGCTCATACATTCCCTGCACCACGTCGTTGTCTTCACGGACCATAATGTTGATTTTCGGGCAGCCGCGGGCAATCAGCTTTTTCTCCAGACGATTGAGCAGCGCGTTTGCGATGCCCCGGCCACGATATTCCGGATGGACGCCCAGATAATATGCGGAGCCGCGATGACCATCATAACCGCCCATCACCGTACCAACGACTTCACCGTTCACTTCCGCCACCAGAAACAGGCTAACGTCATGATTCAGCTTACGCTCAATATCCATCTCCGGATCGTTCCACGGGCGCAGCAGATCGCAGCGCTCCCACAGCGTCACAACCTCTTCAAAATCCTGCTGGCGAAAAACGCGAATCTCCATGGTATTCCCCACCATTGACGGTTAAAAACAGTGATTATGGCGCGAATATAACTGATAGCCAATATCAGGCGAAATCAGCGGCAAAAAATGGCATAATATGACTTTGTCATGTATTGAAATGAAAAGTAAAACAATTCTTATTTTGAATGGTCGTAACGGCAAACGCGATACGATATAACATTGGACATCACTTGTTTACAATTCAGGCCGAATGAGCACTTTTAAACCCTTAAAAATACTTGCTTCGCGCCGTCAGGTGCTGAAAGCCGGGCTGGCTGCGATGACGCTGAGTGGCGTCGCCGCGCAGGTCAGCGCAAAAGAACAGCCACTGAAAACATCGAATGGACACAGCAAGCCCGCCGCCAAAAAGGCCGGTGGCCGCCGCATTGTGATGCTGGACCCGGGCCACGGCGGTATCGACACCGGGGCTATCGGCCATAACGGGTCGAAAGAGAAGCATGTGGTGCTGGCGATCGCTAAAAACGTGCGCAGCATTCTGCGCAGCAACGGCATCGACGCTCGCCTGACCCGCACCGGCGATACTTTTATTCCGCTTTATGACCGGGTGGAGATCGCCCATCAGCACGGCGCCGATCTGTTTATGTCGATCCACGCCGATGGCTTCACTAACCCGAGCGCTGCCGGCGCCTCGGTGTTCGCCCTGTCAAACCGCGGCGCCAGTAGCGCCATGGCAAAATACCTCTCCGATCGCGAAAACCGCGCCGATGAAGTTGCCGGTAAGAAAGCGACGGATAAAGATCATCTGCTGCAGCAGGTGCTGTTCGATCTGGTGCAGACTGACACCATTAAAAACAGCCTGACGCTGGGCTCGCATATCCTGAAAAAGATCAAGCCGGTGCATAAGCTGCACAGCCGCAATACTGAACAGGCGGCATTCGTGGTACTGAAGTCGCCTTCCATTCCATCCGTGCTGGTGGAAACCTCGTTTATTACCAACCCGAACGAGGAGAAATTGCTCGGTACCACCGCCTTCCGGCAGAAAATCGCCACCGCCATTGCCAACGGCATTATCAGTTATTTCCACTGGTTCGATAACCAGAAAGCCCATTCGAAGAGACGTTAATGAAACCCGATGCCACGCAGGTTAAAACTTTTTTGCTCCAGCTTCAGGACAGCCTCTGTCAGCAGCTGAGCGCTGTCGATGGCGCCCCGTTTATTGAAGACGCCTGGCAGCGGGAAGGCGGCGGCGGCGGGCGCAGCCGGGTGTTGCGCGATGGCGCTGTGTTCGAACAGGCCGGGGTCAACTTCTCCCACGTCCACGGCGATGCGATGCCCGCTTCAGCGACCGCGCACCGCCCGGAGCTGGCCGGACGCAGCTTTGAAGCCATGGGCGTCTCGCTGGTGGTTCATCCGCTGAACCCCTACGTGCCCACCAGCCATGCCAACGTGCGGTTCTTTATTGCCGAAAAGCCCGGCGCCGACCCGGTATGGTGGTTCGGCGGCGGTTTTGATTTAACCCCCTACTACGGTTTTGAAGAGGATGCCGTCCACTGGCATCGTACCGCCCGCGATCTGTGTCTGCCGTTCGGCGAAGATGTCTATCCGCGCTATAAAAAATGGTGCGATGATTACTTCTATCTGAAGCACCGCCAGGAACAGCGCGGTATCGGCGGTCTGTTCTTTGACGACCTGAACACCCCGGATTTTGACCACTGCTTCGCCTTTATGCAGGCGGTAGGGAACGGCTATGCTGACGCCTATTTACCCATCATCGAACGCCGAAAAGCCACGCCGTACGGCGAACGCGAGCGCCACTTTCAGCTCTATCGCCGCGGCCGCTACGTCGAGTTCAATCTGGTCTGGGACCGCGGCACCCTGTTCGGCCTGCAAACCGGGGGACGGACAGAATCCATTCTGATGTCGATGCCGCCGCTGGTACGCTGGGAATATGATTACCAGCCGGAAGAAGGCAGCCCGGAGGCGGCGCTGAACGAGTTTATTCAGGTGCGCGACTGGCTATAACTGCCGGATGGCGGCTGTGCCCCCGGCAGCGGCGTCGCTTCGCTCACACCCACTGGCGCAGGCGATGGTGCAGTGTCATCGACGGTTTTTCGGCAAACAGCTGCTGATAGTCGGTGGCGAACTGCCCCAGATGCCAGAACCCCCACTGCATGGCCGCTTCCTTGACCGTCTCCCGCTCTGACCAGGGGCTTATCAGCTCCCGGCGCACGGCGTTCAGGCGGATCCGTTTAAGCCAGGCGTTGGGACCAATCCCCAGAATCGCATGGAAGGCGTTTTGCAGAGTACGTCGGCTGACGTGCAGCTGCTGACACAGGTCGAGCACGGTTAACGGCTCTGCGCTGTTTTCCAGCACATATTCACGCGCCCGCGCCAGCAGGCGACGGTAGCTCTGGTGGCTGACGCTCTCCACGCTCACCATCGGCTGCGCCTCTTCGAGCATCGTGCCCATCGCCAGCAACAGATTATCCCGCAGGACCTTACGCACAGCCGGCTGATGAAGGGTATCAGGATGCTCGCTAAAAGTGGTCAGCGCCTGCTGGACAAATCCCCACAGTGCGGCCTTATGCGGCTCGCGTACCGCCAGCGCTGACTGGTTGCGTAGCATATGCAACACCCGCTCCGGATGGTGCAGGAAACTGGCATGACGCGAAATCACCTCCTCTGAAATCACCACCCCGAGGATGGTGTAATCATCAGGCGTGCTCAGCTCGAACTCCGTCCCACCGGGACGGGTGGCGATTTCTGCCCGGCCCAGGCACTGCGAGCCGATAAACCCCTGCTCTCCCCGGGTCGCCGGAATGCCAAACCAGAAGGAGTTCGGCCAGACCAGGCAGGACTGACGCAGCGCCAGCCCGGTATATTCGCGAAAGACCTGGATCTCATCGAGCAGGATTTCGGTAAATTCGCCGCGAAACTGACCTGGATGTAGCTGATCGTAGATCTGTTGCCAGGCGGTAATGGTCAGGGCGTGCTCATACACATCCGTCGTGTGTCGTTGATGAATATTGTCAATTTCAACCTGGGGCGTCAGCCTGGTGTCATCAGGTAACGCCTCGCAACAGAGATGGTGCAAATTTGCAGAACGACGCTTTTTCATAATCGTTAAAGCCGGGGGCAAGCCGCTCCCGGCACCTCCGACAGGTTATGGATTTTTGAGACGATAGCGGCTACTGCGTTTTCGTAGCGTCCCTGCGGAAAAGAGCTGCTCCAGCGCCTGGCGGGCCTTATCCAGCGGCCAGGCAAAATGCGCGGCCACCTCGCCGGCCGTCATGCCCTGACGAACTGAAGCCAGCAGCGTCAGTAACGCTTCCGATGATGCCGTGTCAGCAGGCGGCTGGGGCGCGGGCGGCGGTGGCTGAAAGCCGCCTATCAGCCGCTGAGTATCTTCTTCCGGCCGGCCAATTTCCCGCCGGCTGATCACGCAGCCGGTACGCCGGGCAGCGGCGGCCCCGGCATCCAGCGCGGCGCGACAGGCCGCCAGGTCGCCCTCCACCACCAGCGTTAACCTGCCGGGGTCAAGCACTTCGTGACTAAGCAGGCGCACATTGGCCGCCTTGAGCATGGCATCCGCGGCGTCTACAGCAGCGACCATACCCTCCACTTCGAGCAATCCCAGCGCATTGATCATCGCTCCCTCCATTACGCACGCTGTACAGGATGACGGGCAATATCGAGTACGGCGTCGGTAAAGGCATTACAGGCGGCTTTACAGGCGGCCTGACTTCCCGTCAAAAAGGCGGCCGAATAGTTGGTTTCCGACGGCGGCGGCACGTAGGTCACCAGCTGGACGTCGGCCGACTTCATCGCCGCATCGATGCCGAACGTCGCTTCCAGCGGCGGCGCCACCAGATAGGCGATCGGATCCCCCAGCGCGATGCCAGCGGTCGATGAAAGGTAAGAGCCGGTACGCGACACCACATGCGCCAGAAAGGCAGTATCTTGCGCGTCGTTGGCCCACTGGAACGCCGCCCCGCTTTCAATATGCGCCACCATCGCATCCAGCCCGGCGCGAACTTCCGCCGGGTTTGGGCCACCCAGCATAATCAGCACTTCGCCGGCAGTAGGCGACGGGCCGTGGGCCGCGCCGGCGTACAGAGAGCGGCCATAGACCACTTCCACCATCGCCTGTTTGGTCGCTTCGTCGGCGGCAATATACGTCACGTCATCCGAATCTGCCGTGATGAGCCCGAGACTCCGTATATGCGGCGGTAATTTCAGTTCGCGCGCAAAACCGTCGTTCACCGAGGCAATCACGCGCATGGCGGTGACTGAGGGTCGAATCAAATCTAATGCTGGCATGATGCCTCCTTAACGGCTCATATTGATGCCGGAGGCTTTCTGCTCCAGCATGCGTTTGGCTAAATCCACGATCACCGCGGCGGCTTCTACCGGCGGGGTGCCGCCCTGGTGGATATTGGAAATACAGGTCCGGTCGGCCTCAACGGTGGTGGCCACCCGCGGGGAGTAGACCGCGTAGCAGGAGAGGCTCTCCGACTGGCCGAGCCCCGGGCGCTCGCCAACCAGCAGGATCACCACCTTCGCGCCGAGGATCTCGCCGATCTGATCTTCAATCTTGACGCGGCCATAGCGGACGAAGAACGGTGTGCCGACCTTCAGCCCCGCCTGCTTCAGGCCGGCAAGCAGCGGCGGCAGGATCTCTTCATAGTTGGCGGTGATGGCATCCGTCGACAGGCCATCGGAGACCACCACCTGCACATCCGGATCCATCACGCACTGCGCCTTCAACGCATCGATGGCCTCCGGACTGAGACGGCGTCCCAGATCGGGGCGCGTCAGGTAGTGATTTTTGTCGCTAATTTCCGAATGCACTTCCAGCAGCCCCTGCGCTTTCACCCACGCCTCTGGTACCTCTTTGAGCACTGTGTCTTTCGAACGCGAGTGATCCGCCAGGAAGCGCAGCAGCGCCAGGGTGCGCGGACGCGGCCCGGCGCAACCGGTGCAGACGCGTGCCGCGGTGCTGCGCCGCAGCTCGGTGAGCACCTCAGGGCGATGCGGGTTTTGTACGCCAATCCAGGCTTTCGCTTCTGCTGAGCCCAGATCCAGCGCGCAGCTCTCCGCCGGGACATCGGCTGCGCACGATTTCGTTTCACAGGCCGGCGTTGACGCTGCGGGGGCCTGCGGCTGTGGTTGTCCCATTGACGCCATTACGCTGCGTACAATGTCTTCGATTTGTTTTTGATCCATGGTGTGTCATCCCCGCGTCATCAGAAGAACAGTGACGGATCGCCCGCCCGTTTGGTCAGGCGACCATTTGCCATAATGCCCATCGTTTCCAGCCAGCGTTCAAACTCCGGCGACGGCCGCAGGCCCAGCAGCTGGCGCACGGTCGCAGTGTCGTGGAAGGCGGTGGTCTGGTAGTTGAGCATGATGTCGTCGCCGAGCGGCATCCCCATGATGTAGTTGCAGCCAGCGGTCGCCAGCAGGATCATCAGGTTTTCGTTGAGGTTCTGGTCGGCATCGGCATGGTTGGTGTAGCAGCAGTCGCAGCCCATCGAGATGCCGCTCAGCTTGCCCATAAAGTGGTCTTCCAGCCCGGCGCGAATAATTTGCCGGTCGTTATAGAGGTACTCCGGCCCGATAAAGCCCACCACGGTATTCACCAGGAACGGATCGTAGTGCCGCGCCAGGCCATAGTTACGCGCTTCCATCGTCACCTGATCGGCGCCGAAGTTAGCGCCCGCGGAGAGCGCCGAGCCCTGCCCGGTTTCAAAATAGAGGCAGTTCTCCCCGGCGATACGGTTAAACTCCGCCCCCACCGCCCGCGCTTCATCAAGCATTGCCAGCTCGACGCCGAACTCTTTGAGCCCTTTTTCGCTGCCGCAGATGCTCTGGAAAATCAGCCCGCCCGGCGCGCCGCGGCGGATGGCTTCAATCTGGGTGGTGACGTGCGCCAGCACGCAGCCCTGGGTAGGAATGGCAAACTTGTCGATAACCCCGTACACCGTATCCAGCACCCGGCTCAGGTTCTCCACGTCGTCAGTGACCGGGTTAACGCCGATCACCGCGTCGCCCGCGCCAAAAGAAAGCCCTTCATAGATTTGCGCAGCAATACTCTGCACATCGTCACGGGTGTCGTTCGGCTGCAGGCGGCAGCTGAAGGTTCCCGGCAGACCGATGGTAGTATTGGCTTTTTTGATCACCGGCATTTTTTTGCCGCCGTAGATCAGATCGGCGTTGGAGCAGATCTTGGCCACTGCCGCCACCACTTCTGAGGTTAACCCCTTGCGCGTGAAGGCGATGTCGTCCACGGAGGTTTCATCGCTCAGCACGTATTCACGCAGGTCGCTGATGGTCCAGTTTTTGATGCGGTTATAGGCGGTTTCGTTGACATCGTCCTGAATCAGGCGCGTCACGCAGTCCTCCTCGTACGGGATCACCGGGTTATTGCGGATATCCGCCACCGTCATCTCCGACAACACCTGCTTGGCCGCCACGCGCTGCTGCGAACTCTCCGCTGCCACGCCCGCCAGCACATCCCCCGAACGTAGTTCGTTGGCTTTCGCCAGTACCTCTTTTACATCCTTAAACTGATAAACATTGCCGAACAATGTGGTCTTTAGTTTCATAAGTCGTTCCCTCAGGAAGGAAATGCGAGTGATTTCACCGTCACCGGCACAACCGATCCGCCAAAAAGAGGCGTACCAATGTCGATATAGTCTCCCGCCCGCACGCTCACCTCATCGATGACCGCCAGCGGAAGGTGTGGTAGCTGAGGCCGCAGCAGCATGCCCAGCGCTTTACCAAAATCCTGCTCAGCCACCACCAGCAGCGGGTGGGGATTAGGAAAGCGGGCGACAAACGCCAGCAGGGCGTCAATCACCGCCAGTAAGGTGGCGTAGCGCACCGGAAGTGAAGCGGGAAGCGCCAGCACGTAAGCGTCCGCGTCGGGGGCCAGGTCGAGCTGCGTCAACGCCTGCAGCCAGGCATTCGGCAGATCGCCGACGTCCTGCGCGATGGCCACCGGTAGATTGCGCAGCGGCAGCTGTACCCCCTCCAGCCAGATGGTGCTCCCGGACAGCGACAGGGTATGCGCCCCGGCGCCAATCACCGTGGCGCGCACGGTTTGCGCCGGGAACTGCACGTTCATCGCCTGCAGTCGCGGGTGCTCATGCAGGGCCGTGGCAAGCAGCGGCCCAATATCGGAAAAGCAGAAAGGATCGGCGGGCTGATGGCGATAGCACTCCCCCACCCCACCGGAAAGCGTAATCACCTCAGGCTGAACACCCGCCGGCAGTAAACCCGTTTGCATCAGCGCCTGCGCCAGCGGTGAGAGGGTGCCCTCGATCACCTCGACGATCAGCGCCGCCATCCGGCGCGCCACCTGCGCCAGCTGCCCCGCAGTCAAGGCTAAAGCATCGGTTCCCGGGCCGAATACCGCATCGACAATGCGCTGGCCCGGCTGATGGGCGTAAATCACCCGGCCCTGACCGTCGGTCTCCAGCAGCCGGCCGCCGACGTTAAGGCAGGCGGTGCCGATCGCTTTACCGGATGCAAACAGGGCATAGTTCGACGTGCCGCCGCCGATATCGATATTGAGCACCCGGCACATCCGCTGCTGGGACAAGGTTTGCGCCCCGGCACCGTGGCCGGCAATGACCGATTCAAGGTGCGGCCCGGCGCTGGCGACAACGAAATCGCCCAGCGACTGCGAGAGTGCCATCACGGCCGGGCGGGCATTACGGGTTTTCGCGCTTTCGCCGGTGATGATGATCGCCCCGGAGTCCACCGCTTCCGGGGCGATACCCGCGGCCTGGTACTGGGCGAGGATCAGCGCCTTCAGTTCAGCTTCTTGCAGGTCGCCCTGCTTATCGACCGGTGTAAAGCACACCGGGCTTTGCCAGCTGATCTCGCGTTTGATGAATTCATAGCGTGGCACCTGGGAGACCGCGGCGCGGTTAACCAGCTCGAGACGCGAGAAGATCACCTGCGTGGTGGTGGTGCCGATATCAATACCGACGCTGAGCAGCTGGCGCGTGTTCACGAGTGTGCCTCCACTTCGGCGTCGCTTTTCGCTGCCGCCGGGATCGTTTTCTCTTTCGGCACCAGCAGCATCGCCACGCCAATCGCGGTAACGCCGCCGACCAGCTTGCCGACAATCATCGGGAAGATCATGGCGTGCATGTTGGCTGCCGCAAAACCGAGATGGTCGCCCAGCGCGAATGCCGCCGACACCGAGAAAGCGCAGTTGATCACTTTGCCGCGGGTATCCATCTGCTTCATCATGCCGAACATCGGGATGTTATTCGCCAGGGTGGCGACCATACCGCCAGCAGCCATATTGTTGATTTTCAGCAGGTTACCGATGCGCATTAGCGGCTTTTCAAACCAGCGGGTCAGCAGGAGCACCATCGGGTAAGCGCCGAGCAGCACGCAGGAGATGGAGCCAATGACTTCGATGGCGCGCATCACCTCGCCGGGCTGGTCGCCAGGCGCCATAAAGATCGGGTCGAGTCCCGGGATCAGCTCCCAGCCGAGCAGAAACTTGATCACCGCCGCCGCCAGGCCGATGGTGATCAGCGCCACGAGGAATTTGGCGAAGATCTGGAAGCCGTTGATCATTTTTTCCGGAATAAACTTCAGCCCCAGCGCCACCAGTACGGCGACGATGATCACCGGGATCATATTCATCAGGATCAGCGCGAAGGTAAACTCTACCGGCTGGCCGTTGATCTCCACCCCGGAATACATCGCCACCAGACCGCCGGCGATACAGCCGATGGGAATGGTGACAATGCCCGCCAGCACGCCGAGCGCCAGCCAGCGGCGATCGGTTGGTTCAATAATGCCGAGCGCCACCGGAATGGAGAACACAATGGTCGGGCCCATCATGGACCCGAGGATCAGGCCTGAGTACATCCAGGCCGCCACGTCGCCGCCCGCGAGTTCTTTAGCGAGGAAGAAACCGCCCATGTCGCACGCCAACAGCGTGCCGGCGAACATTGACGGGTTGGCGCCGAGCATCTCATACAGCGGAATAATCACCGGGCCGAGCAGATGGGCCAGCACCGGCGCCAGGGCGGTCATCCCGACCATTGCCAGACCCAGCGCCCCCATCGCCATAAACCCTTCTTCAAACTGACTGCCCGACCCTTCAATGCTTTTCCCCAGCCTGCCGAGGAAGCGTGCCGAGCCGCCGAACTGCGACAGGATCCTGTCCACGGCGGCAATCAGCATAAAGAACATCATGATGTACATGATGATTTCGTTAATTCCCATAGCCCTTACTCCCTGTCATTTATGATTTGTAGATACTGTGAATACCGGGACATTAGCCGCACTCGGGGAACTTTCCCGGGTCGCGGCGCTGTAGCCCGGCTAAGCGCAGCGCGAGCCGGGAAAGACACCGCTACACGCCCCCGGGAAAATCCGCATTTATTGCGCCGCCGCGTACAGCTCGATAATCTGCTCCCGGGTGGCGGTGCGTGGATTGGTGCGCAGACAGATGTCGTCCTGCGCCGCCTGTGCCCAGGTGGCGTAGTGCGCGGGCGTCGCGCCGGCATCCGACAGCCGCATCGTCAGACCGACTTCCGCAATCAGTTCGCGCACGGCGGCGATTGCCTCAAGGTCATCGGTTTTCCTGCCGGTCAGCGCCCTGCCGATCTGGCTGAAGCGCGCCCGGCACACCATGCGGTTAAACTCCATCACCGTCGGCAGCAGCATGGCGTTGGCCAGCCCGTGCGGAATATGCAGCGCCGCCCCCGGCTGATGCGCCATGGCATGGCATAGCCCCAGCCCGGCGCTGGAGAACGCCATCCCCGCCATGCAGGAGGCCAGCAGCATGTTCTCCCGCGCCGCCAGATCCTGGCCGAAGCCCACCGCTCTCGGCAGCGCTTCGCCGATCATGGCGATGGCTCCCATCGCCAGACTGTCGGTAAACGGTGTGGCGTGGCGGGCGCTGTAGGCCTCGATCGCGTGGGTCAGCGCATCGATCCCGGTCATCGCCGTGACAGGCGGGGGAACGCCTTCGGTCAGCGCGGCGTCGAGGATCGCCACATCCGGCATCAGCGAGGCATGCGCCAGCACCTGTTTGCGTCCGCTCACCGCATCGATAATCACCGTCACGTTGGTGGTTTCTGACCCGGTGCCGGCGGTGGTCGGCACCGCGATCAGCGGCAGACGCGAATGTAATGCGCTGTGTTCCGTGATACCGCTCAGCGTCTGCTCAGGATTGGTGACCAGCAGCGCCACCGCCTTCGCCGCATCCAGCACCGACCCACCGCCGAAAGCCACCACCCCGTCGCAACCCGCGTCCCGCAGCTGGGCGACCGCGGCGCAGACATCGGTGACGCAGGGTTCGCCGGCGGGACAGGGCCAGAGGGTTATGGCTATCCCTTTCATCGCCAGGCTACGTTCCAGCCCGGCGGTCATTCCCGCCTGATGGAGAAAACTGTCGACCATAACAAACAGATGCTTCAGGCCACGGGCGTGGGCTTGCAGTCCACAGGCCGCCAGCGCGCCGACGCCGTGCAGCGTCACCGGCGGAACGTTGAAGCTTTTTACCTGCTGGAGATTCAGGCTGTCGAAGGCCTGGAACAGCGCCGTCTGCAGTTCAGCTTGCATAGATCCCCTCCGCTTTTTCCTTCCCGCTGTTGGCGATTGCCAGCGGGGTCATAAACAGGCTGTGCTGCGGCAAATGCACCGGTAATGCCGGGAAGCGCTGACGAAACAGCGCATGCACGCCCGGCTGCATACAGGCGCCGCCCGCCAGCCACAAATCATCAATCCCTTGTCCGGCAATGTGCCGGGCGACAATCTCGGCCATCTTCTCGTACACCGGCTTAACCACCGGCCAGATCTCCCCGGCATGGCGGCGCTTGTACTGCTCCGCCTCCTCAAGCCCAATGTCGCGATTCCCGGCCAGCGTCAGGGAGATATGGTGGCCGCCGGTGGCTTCATCCGCCGAATACGTCACCTTGCCCTGTTTAACGATGGCGATCCCGGTGGTGCCGCCGCCGATATCCACCACCCCGGCGTTATCGAGCTGCAGCAGATCCGCCACCGCGGTCGGCTCATCCAGGACATGACTGACCTCCAGCCCGGCGGATTCCAGGACATTGATCGAAATGCGCGGATCGGTCCCCGGCGGAAACGAGGTCGCCGCATGGGTGAAGCGACAGCCCAGCTGTTGTTCGAGGGTATCGAGATGACGGCGCACGAGGGTGACAGCGCCAAAGAAGTCCCAGACGATGCCGTCGCGCACCACGTCGGCCCAGTCAAGACACACCGCAACCGGCTGGCCGTCGCTATCGACCACCATTGACACCACGTCGCAGGTGCCCAAATCGATGCCCAGCCACAGCGGTGAGTCGCTGGCGGCGGGCGTCTGGTTACACAGGGCCGCCGCCGTTTGCAGTCGCGGCGAAAGCCAGCGTTGTTCGTCGTGCGCCATGTTCATCCCTTATACAATTCGAAACGCATCCACCAGCACACAGCGACGCAGACGAACGAAGGTGCGCGCGCTGGTCACGCCCTCGCCGGTCGGGGTGGTGATGGTCATGGTGGTCCAGCCCTCGCCGCCCAGCCCAAGCCCGGCGATGCACGGCCCATTTTTGACGAAGATGCTGGTGTCGATGGCATTCGCCATCTGGTTCATGTTGTCGATATTGCGTGAGTGCATCGCCGCCGTATGGTGGCAACCGCCTTCCAGCGTGACCGCCAGGGCGATCGCCTCGTCGACGTTCGCCACCCGCACCACCGGCAGCACCGGCATCATCAGTTCAGTCACTGCGAACGGATGGGTGGCGGAGGTTTCAACGAACAGCAGACGGGTTTGCGCCGGCACCTGCAGGCCAATCGCCGCGGCGATTTTGCCCGCATCGCGGCCGACCCAGTCGCGGCTGACCGTGCCTTTGCCGCGCTCATCGATATTTTTCAGCAGCAGCGGCTGAAGCTGTTCGGCCTGTGCCGCGGTGAGTTTCACCGCCTGCTGGTCTTCCATCAGGCGCATCAGCTCGTCGGCGACGCTATCGACCACGATCAGCACCTTCTCGTCGGCGCAGATGATGTTGTTATCGAAAGAGGCGCCCCTGACGATTGCCTCCGCGGCGCGCGGCAGATCGGCGGTTTCGTCCACCACCACCGGTGGGTTGCCGGCTCCGGCGGCAATCAGACGTTTATTGGTATGTTTGCGCGCCGCCTCGACCACCGCTTCGCCGCCGGTCACCACCAGCAGGCCGATGCCAGGGTACTTAAACAGCCGCTGGGCGGTGTCGATATCCGGATTCGCCACGGTCACCAGCAGGTTAGCCGGGCCACCGGCGGCCACTACCGCCTGGTTAAGCAGGGTAATTGCCCGCTGCGAGACCTTCTTCGCCGCCGGATGAGGGGCAAACACCACGCTGTTGCCAGCGGCAATCAGGCTGATAGCATTGTTAATCACCGTCGCCGCCGGGTTGGTGGACGGCGTAACCGAGGCCACCACGCCCCAGGGCGCGTTTTCAATCAGCGTCAGGCCGTTATCGCCGGTCAACACCTGCGGAGTCAGACACTCCACGCCCGGTGTGCCGCGCGCCTGCGCCACGTTTTTAGCAAACTTATCCTCCACGCGTCCCATGCCGGTCTCGGTCACCGCCAGTTCCGCCAGTTCCCGGGCATGCTTTTCACCCGCCTCACGAATGGCCTGAATCACCTGCTGGCGCATCGCCACCCGCTTCAATCCCTGCTGGGCCACCTTTGCCGCCGCGACGGCGTCATCCAGAGAGGCAAAAACGCCCATGCCATGAACGGTGTCGGCAGGCTGACTGCTGTCTTTCATTTTCAGCAGTACCGCTTTCACCACCTGTTCAATGTCCTGTTGATTCATGATTTTCCACCCTACTTATGGAAGAGCACCTGACCACCGGCCGCGGCCTCATCCACGATGCCAATCACGCACAAATCGACCGGAGAGGCTCCCTGTGCGTGCGCCTGTCGCGCCGAGCTGCCGCTGACCAGCAGCACCCACTCTCCGCATCCCGCGCCAATGTTGTCGATGGCGACCGCGCTCTGCCCGTCCGGCTCGCCGCGGGCATTGAGCATCTCCACCATCAGCAGTTTGTCGTGGGCCAGCCCTTCATGACGTACGGTGCAGACCACATATCCGGTAACGACAGCCAGCTTCATTTCCGTCTCCGCGTGTGATGTCCAGGCCGCATAAGCCCAGCGCCATCCGGCATTCATGCCTTGTCATTGCCGGATGGCGCGCCGTTTGCCTCTTATGCGGCCAGGACTGTTCGGCTCAGCTACCCTTTAGATGTTGCTATCGCCCTTAAAGCTGATCGGGAAAACCTCTTCCAGATCGCCATGCGGACGCGGGATGACATGTACAGACACCAGCTCACCGATACGCTGAGCCGCCGCTGCCCCGGCATCCGTCGCGGCTTTGCACGCCGCGACATCACCGCGCACCATAGCGGTCACCAGGCCGCCGCCAATCTGTTTCACGCCGACCAGCTTGACGCGGGCGGCTTTGACCATGGCGTCAGAGGCCTCAATCAGTGCAACCAGGCCCCGGGTTTCAATCATTCCTAATGCTTCCATTGTGTTTTCCTCTCATAAGGGGTCCTGAACGGGACCATTCATTCAACCAGCGTGGACGAGTCGGGGATCCGGCTCGCATCCGCCTGGCGCGGTACTGCCGCCACCAGCGCCAGTTCGATAATTTCCTCTACGCTACAGCCTCGCGAGAGGTCGTGAAGCGGTGCGGCCAGGCCCTGAATCAGCGGCCCGATGGCGCGATACCCGCCCAACCGCTGGGCGATTTTGTAGCCGATGTTGCCCGCCTCCAGCGACGGGAAGACCAGCACATTGGCCCGGCCCTGCAGGGGGCTGGCGGGCGCTTTTTGCGCAGCGACGTCCGGTACGAAGGCGGCGTCAAACTGCAGCTCGCCATCGACCATCAACTGTGGTGCCCGTTGACGCACCATCTCCGTGGCCTGCTGAACATTAGCCACACAGGGATGGCGGGCGCTGCCGTGCGTCGAGAAAGACAGCATTGCCACCCGCGGCGCTTCGCCGGTGATCGCTTGCCAGGTCTCAGCGCTGGCGATAGCGATATCCGCCAGCTGCGCCGCCGTCGGCTGCGGTACCACGCTGCAGTCGGCAAACCCCAGCGGCTGGCCGGCATACTGCGGCAGCATCAGAAACAGTGAAGAGAGCGTTTTACACCCCGGCTGCAGGCCGATCAGGCGCAGACCGGCGCGCAGCACGCTGGCGGTTGACGAGAGATTCCCGGCGATACAGACCGCGGCCTGCCCGGCACTGACCATCGCCGCGGCGAACATCAGCGGGTCGGCCAGCTTGTCGACGGCGTCAGCGGGCGTTTTATCGCCGGCGCGCGCCTGCCAGGCGGCGGCAAACGCCTCGCGCATCGCCAGGTTGCTGTGCGGATCGATAACCTGCACTCCGGTCAGCGGCAGGCGCTTGCTGAGGGCGAACTGCCGCAGCGCGAAGGGGCTGGCGACGAGGATCGGATGCGCGAGGCCCTGCTGCTGCAGATAATGCGCGGCCTTCAGCACCCGAACGTCCAGCGCATCCGGGAACACCACCCTGGCGGGGGCGCGCAGGGCCAGTTTGCGGCACTGGTCAATGATCATCTTCCCCTCCCAGCTGCTGCTGCAGTTGACTGAGCGCCGGCGGCGAGTCCGTCGCGTCCAGCACCATCATCACGTAGACGGCGCTGGAGAGACGGTTGAGCGCCTGCATAATATCGGCGCGCCGCACCGTAAATTGCGGCGTAATAAACACCTGCGCCGCGGTGACCTCCGCCTCGCGCACTTTGCCGCGCAGCAGATTGAGCAGCGCGACATCGCGCCCATGGCGGGCCTCCGGTACCAGGTGATCGTGCCCCAGATAGCGCAGCGGCTGATGGGACAGACGATGCAATTGCGCTTCACTGAACCCGGCGATCGACTGCGCCGCCAGCGGCTCCTCAAGCGCGTCGGCGCGCATGATGTTGCCCAGCCGCGAACGGATATCCGTCAGCCACGGTTGCCAGGGCTCCGCCAGCTCAATTTGCAGCCATACCGTCAGGGCGATGGTGCTGTCCAGCACCGCGCGGAAGGCCAGTCGCGGATCGTTTTTCGCTACCAGGATCTCGGCCGTCAGGTGAGTTAAGGTGTCCGGCTTTTTGCCCACCGGCTGATGACAGAGCTCACAGCAGGCCTGGGGCGGATGGTCGCTGCTGGTCAGGACATGCACCGGCTGCGGCGTCTGCTCGTCATCTTCGACAAACAAGCGTCCCTGGCTGTCGAGAAATTTGACCCGCAGGTGGCGGCTTTCCAGCAGCTCCCTCGCCGAGGGCGTCAGGCGAGCGTCGGCAGGAAGATGGATTTCACCGCCTTCGCTGAGCGTATGGTTCGCCCTGAGCCACGCTTCGGTAATAAAATCGTTCATAGCGATTGCCAGTTTGCCGGCCAGGCAACGTACAGGAAGCGCACCGTCGACGGGGTACCGAATTCGATGCTGGAGCCTTTCGGGATGAACATAACGTCCCCCGCTTTGGCAACCAGCGTTTCCCCCTGATGGCGCACATGCAGCTCGCCCTCCAGCACCATATCGATTTCGTCGTAGTTCAGCGTCCACGGGAAGAAGGCGTTTTCCCACTGCATAAATCCGGCCGCCATGCTGCTGCCATCCTGGTCGGTCACCAGGTCCGTTAAACCAACGCAGTGCGGCTGGGCGCCGTCGAAGCAGCCAAACTTCACGCTGCTGCCGTCGATCACTTTGATGCCCCCTTTGCCGGTCACCGCGTCAAATCCCGGCTGCATCGCCTCCTGCTCCAGGGACTGCTTCTCCTTCATCACCTTTTCCATCAGCTGAGCCACCAGGCTTTCGGTAAACTGGCCTTCCGGTAGCTGCGCCAGAATGGTTTCGCGGATCCGCTGGCTTTCCGTTTTGTCGCTGTCCGCCGCTGTCGCCGCCGGCGCGGCGCCATCGTCCTCGGTGATAGTGAATCCCAGCAGCTCGGCGACTTCGCGCGCTTCCGGGGTAATGATGCTGGCACGCAGTACGACCGACATCGTCTGTTCGCCGCGCGCATGGGCGGCACGAATATCGTTAGCGGTAATGAGTTTCTTCACCTGGCCCTTCCTCCTTTTGGCTGAGCTCACTCAAGTAATTTTCCAGAGGTGCGACGCTTTGCGGATCGCAACCGTTGAGGGCGAAAACCGGCGCCTGGAACCCCATCCCCTCCAGCAGTTGCCGCACCGCGGCGACGTTGGCATCCGGGAGGTCCGTTTTGCTGATCGCGACGATAAGGTGCTTTCGGCTGCCAATATCCAGTAACCCGGGAGGCAGGCGACTCTCGGTATCATTGGCCGCATGGACATAAATCAGGGTGTCCACATCCTGTAGCGTGGTAATTAAGGCGTGATACCAGCGGGGATGACTGAAATATTCCCCTGGCGTATCAATGTCACCACGATCGTTAAATTCCAGCGCCTGCGTTTTTCTGGCGAGGGAATAATTTCCCTGCAGGGCATTAAATAGCGTGGTTTTTCCTGCGCCGACGGCGCCAACAATCGCAATACGCTTCATGGTCGCTCTCAATTAACTTTTCGTTAATTCGCACAAGGTATAATTTAATAATCTTCCTAATCCGCCGATGGTCTGCAGGAGCGCCTCCTCCACCGCGCCGACCGAGCCGTAGATCACCAGCGCGCCGCTAAACCGGTCGAGAAAACCGATATGAACATCGGCGGCCTTCATCGCCAGATCGCCGGCAATCATCGCCGTTTCCCCCGGCGTCAGCGTCATAATGCCGATGGCGCCGGATTCGGGTACGCCGATCTTTTTCGCCAGTTCCACCCCCGGGTGAGCAATCAGGTGCGCCAGCGTGACCTGTTTGCCTGGTACGAATTCCTGAATAATGCGTTCTTTATCCATGGCTAATTGCCCCCCTGAAATCTGTCCTTATGGTGAAGGTATTTCAGCGTGGCAAATAACAAATTTCGGCAAGTGGGTTTAAAAGGTGAAGTGGATCACTAAGGAGAGAAAATAACAGGGCGGGTGAATTAAAAAGGCAGGCTCAGCGTTTTTACCTGCCGGCCTGCCTGATATTGTGCGCGGAAAACTCTCCGCGCGTTAACGGGAAAAAAGGAGATTACAGCGGTTCGGTTTGTGCTTCGACAACCGCTAACGCCACCATATTCACGATCCGGCGCACAGAGGCGATCGGCGTCAGGATATGCACCGGCTTCGCTACCCCCATCAGCACCGGCCCAACGGTGACCCCTTCTGAACTGGAGACGCGCAGCAGGTTATAGCTGATCCTGGCGGCTTCCATATTCGGCATCACCAGAATATTGGCTGACCCCTTCAGCGGGCTGTCCGGCATGCGATCGTTGCGGATGCTTTCCACCAGCGCGGCGTCGCCATGCATTTCGCCATCGATCATCAGCTCCGGGGCGCTCGCCTTCACCAGCTCAAGGGTTTTGCGCATTTTGCTGGCTGACGGGCAGTCGGCAGAACCGAAGTTGGAGTGCGACAGCAATGCCACCCGCGGTTCGATACCAAAGCGACGCACGCTTTCCGCCGCCATCAGGGTGATCTCCGCCAGCTCTTCCGGTGAGGGATCGTGATTGACATAGGTGTCGGCGATAAAGGTGTTGCCGCTCGGCAGCAACAGCGCATTCATCGCCCCGGCGGTGCTGACGCCGTCGCGATAGCCAAACAGCGGCTGCACCACGCGGTAGTGGTCATGGTACTCGCCAATAGTCCCGCAGATCATCGCATCCGCTTCACCGCGATGAACCATGATGGCCCCAATCACCGTGGTGTTGCTAATCACCGCCCGCTGCGCCTGCTCCTGGGTAATGCCGCGGCGCTTCATCAGCTGGTAGTACTCGCTCCAGTACTCTTTAAACCGCGGGTCGGATTCATTATTGACGATCTCAAAGTCAACGCCGGCCTTGATCTGCAGGCCCAGCTTCTGGATACGCATTTCGATCACGCTCGGGCGCCCCACCAGAATCGGTTTGGCCAGTCCCAGCGATACCAGCTCCTGGGTGGCATGTAGCACCCGGGTCTCTTCCCCTTCCGCCAGCACTACGCGCTTCGGCTCTTTACGCGCCTGGGAGAAGATAGGTTTCATAAACAGGTTGGTTTTATAGACGAACTCGCTCAGCTTCTCGATATAGGCGTCAAAATCGGCGATCGGGCGCGTCGCCACGCCGGAGTCCATCGCCGCCTTCGCCACCGCCGGGGCGATCTTGACGATCAGCCGCGGGTCGAACGGTTTCGGAATGATGTACTCCGGACCAAAGCTGAGATCCTGATCGCCATAGGCGGAAGCCACCACTTCGCTCTGCTCGGCATGGGCCAGCTCGGCAATCGCATGCACCGCCGCCAGCTTCATCTCTTCGTTAATCGCCGTCGCGCCGACGTCCAGCGCGCCGCGGAAGATGAACGGGAAGCAGAGCACGTTGTTGACCTGGTTAGGGTAGTCGGAGCGGCCGGTACAGATGATGGCGTCATCGCGGACCTGCTTCGCCAGCGGCGGCAGAATTTCCGGCTCCGGGTTGGCCAGGGCAAGGATCAGCGGCGCGCGCGCCATCTTCTTCACCATCTCCGGGGTCAGCACTTTCGGGCCAGAGCAGCCGAGGAAAATGTCGGCGCCGTCGATCACGTCATCCAGGGTGCGTTTGCCGTCGTCTTCCACCGCGTAGGCGGCTTTGGTTTCCGCCATGTTCGGCTCACGGTCTTTATAGATAACGCCTTTCGAATCGCAGACCACGATGTTGTGCTTTTGCATCCCCAGCGCCACCAGCAGGTTCATGCAGGCGATCGCCGCCGCCCCCGCGCCGGAAACCACCATCCGCACGTCGGAGAGATTCTTCTCGACGACGCGCAGACCGTTGAGGATCGCCGCGGTGCTGATAATCGCCGTACCGTGCTGGTCGTCGTGGAATACCGGAATATTCATGCGCTCGCGCAGCTGCTGTTCGATGTAGAAACACTCCGGCGCTTTAATATCTTCCAGGTTGATACCGCCGAAGGTCGGCTCGAGGGCGGCGACGACGTTAATAAATTTGTCCGGGTCCAGCTCATCGACTTCAATATCAAACACATCGATACCGGCGAATTTCTTAAACAGGACGCCTTTGCCCTCCATCACCGGCTTGCCGGCCAGCGCGCCGATATTCCCCAGCCCCAGCACCGCGGTGCCGTTGGAGACCACCGCCACCAGGTTGCCGCGGGCGGTATATTTGTAGGCCGCCAGCGGATCTTTTTCGATTTCCAGACAGGGGGCCGCGACGCCCGGCGAGTAGGCCAGCGCCAGATCGCGCTGGGTGGCGAGAGGTTTGGTCGGCGAGACCTGGATTTTTCCGGGCACCGGAAATTCGTGGAAGTCGAGGGCACTCTGTTTTAACTGCTCATCCATTTTCTATTCCTTTCTTTCACGTATCGTTCGTAGGGAAAAAGCGTAATGACCATCCTGTCGTTCACCTTTCAGTGGCAGACAGTATCCCTCCTGGCGGGGCGATAAACTTTGAACACCGCCAAACTCTGGTCATCGTTATGATTTAGTTGTTATCAATTTATAGCGGTTATGTTACCTGGATTCGCCGCCAATAATAGCCCTGTCTGCTATGCTTTTTGGTTATGTACCTCATCAATGTTTATACCGTATACCGGCAAGCACTCATGTAACACCTTGTTCCAGGAGGACTTATCCATGACTCAGCTAGACAGCATTAAGCAATTCACCACCGTGGTCGCCGACAGCGGCGATATCGAATCCATTCGCCACTATCAGCCGGAAGATGCCACCACCAATCCCTCGCTGCTGCTGAAGGCCGCCGGGCTGGACGCCTATAGCGGGCTCATCGACGACGCCATCGCCTGGGCCAAAAAGCAGGGTGGCGGACGCGAAGCGCTGGTGGCTCACGCCTGCGACAAGCTGGCTGTCAATTTTGGTGCCGAGATCCTCAAAAGTATTCCTGGTCGTGTCTCCACCGAGGTTGACGCCCGCCTCTCCTTCAATCGGGAGAAAAGTATCGAGAAGGCTCGCCACCTGGTGGCGCTGTATCAGGAGATGGGCATTGATAAGTCGCGGATCCTGATCAAACTGGCCTCCACCTGGGAGGGGATCCGCGCCGCGGAGGCACTGGAGAAAGAGGGGATCCACTGTAACCTGACGCTGCTGTTTTCCTTCGCTCAGGCCCGGGCCTGTGCCGAGGCCGGCGTCTATCTGATCTCCCCGTTCGTCGGGCGTATTTATGACTGGTATCAGGCGCGCAAACCGCTGGAGCCTTACGTGGTGGATGAAGATCCAGGGGTCAAATCCGTACGCAATATCTATGACTATTTCAAGCAGCATAAATACAACACCATCGTGATGGGCGCCAGCTTCCGCCGCACCGAACAGATCCTGGCGCTGGTCGGCTGCGACCGGCTGACCATCGCCCCGTCCTTATTAAAAGAGCTGCAGGCCAGCGACGCCCCGGTAGTGCGCAAACTGATCCCAGCCAGCCAGATCCTGCCGCGTCCGGTGCCGCTCAGCGAAGCAGAGTTCCGCTGGGAACATAATCAGGACCCGATGGCGGTCGAAAAGCTGGCGGAGGGGATCCGCCTGTTCGCCGTCGATCAGCGCAAACTGGAAGATCTGCTTGCCGCCAAACTGTCACTTTAGTCTCACGGAGAAAACTATGTCCCGAAGAGAGCTTGCCAACGCCATCCGCGCCCTGAGTATGGACGCCGTGCAGAAAGCCAATTCCGGCCACCCCGGTGCGCCAATGGGGATGGCAGACATTGCCGAAGTGCTGTGGAACGATTTTCTCAAGCACAATCCGCAGAACCCCGGCTGGGTGGACCGCGACCGCTTTATCTTGTCCAACGGCCACGCGTCGATGCTGCTCTACAGTCTGCTGCATCTGACCGGCTACGATCTGCCGCTGTCAGAACTCAAGCAGTTCCGCCAGCTGCACTCTAAAACGCCGGGCCACCCGGAGCATGGTTATACCCCCGGGGTGGAGACCACCACCGGCCCGCTGGGCCAGGGGCTGGCGAACGCCGTCGGGATGGCCATCGCCGAACGCACCCTGGCGGCACAGTTTAACCGCCCCGGGCATGAGATCATCGACCATCACACCTGGGTTTTCATGGGCGATGGCTGCCTGATGGAGGGGATCTCCCACGAGGCCTGTTCCCTGGCCGGCACGCTCGGGTTGGGTAAGCTGATCGGTTTTTACGATCACAACGGCATCTCCATCGACGGCAAAACCGAAGGCTGGTTTTCCGATGATACGGCGGAACGTTTCCGCGCCTACCACTGGCACGTCATAGGCGATATCGACGGCCACGATCCGCAGGCGATCAAACAGGCGATAACGGAAGCGCAGGCAGTGAAAGATAAGCCGTCGCTGATTATCTGCCGGACCATCATCGGCTTCGGTTCGCCCAACAAAGCGGGGTCGGAGGAGTCTCACGGCGCGGCGCTGGGTGAAAAAGAGGTGGCCCTGGCCCGCCAGCAGCTGGGCTGGAAATATCCCCCCTTTGAGATCCCGAAAGAGATCTACCAGGGATGGGATGCGCGACCGCGCGGGGAAAAAGCCGAGCATGCCTGGAATGAGAAATTCGCCGCCTACCAGCAGCAGTTCCCGGAGCTGGCCGCTGAGCTGACGCGACGTATGGATGGCGCCCTGCCGGAAGACTTTGCCGCAATCGCCCGCGACTACGTGGCGAAACTGCAGGCCGAGCCGGCGAAAATCGCCAGCCGCAAGGCCTCGCAAAACGCCTTGAACGCTTACGGCCCACACCTCCCGGAACTGCTGGGCGGTTCAGCGGACCTTGCGCCGAGTAACCTGACCATCTGGTCAGGCTCGACATCGATTAAAGAAGATCCTGCGGGTAACTATATCCACTACGGCGTGCGCGAATTTGGCATGACCGCGGTGGCCAACGGCATCGCCCTGCACGGGGGCTTCATTCCTTATACCTCGACCTTCCTGATGTTTGTGGAATACGCCCGCAACGCTGCGCGCATGGCGGCCCTGATGAAGGCCCGGCAGATCATGGTCTATACCCATGACTCGATCGGGCTCGGGGAAGATGGCCCGACCCACCAGGCGGTGGAACAGCTGGCCAGTCTGCGTCTGACGCCCAACTTCAGCACCTGGCGCCCTTGCGACCAGGTGGAGACCGCCGTGGCCTGGCAGGCGGCCATTGCGCGCCAGACCGGGCCGACGGCGCTGATCCTGTCGCGACAAAACCTGGCGCAGATGCCACGCACCCCGGAACAGGTGCAGGATATCGCCCGGGGAGGCTACGTGCTGAAGGATGCCGGCGGCAAACCCGATCTGATCCTCATCGCCACCGGCTCGGAAGTGGAGATCACCGTCCTGGCTGCGGAAAAACTGTTGGCCAAAGGGGTGAATGTGCGGGTGGTCTCGCTCCCCTCCACCGATGTGTTTGACGCCCAGGACGACGCCTGGCGCGAGTCGGTGCTGCCGTCGGACGTCAGCGCGCGGGTAGCGGTCGAAGCCGGGATAGCGGACTACTGGTATAAGTATGTCGGCTTAAAAGGCAAGATCGTCGGTATGACCGGCTATGGCGAATCCGCCCCGGCGGAGCAGCTGTTCCCGTTCTTCGGCTTTACGGTCGACCATATCGTCGCCACCGCCGAACAGGTGCTTAACGGGTGATCCACAGCGTGGGCCAGGCGTCTGGCCCCTGCCAGTTATCGCACGTCGGTTGCTGCGCGTAGCGGGAGAGGCTGAACCGCTGGCCGTCAAAACGCCAGCGGGTCTGGATCCCGCAATCGCCCGCCCCGCGACCTTTGTCCAGGGTCACCAGCTCATGGCGGCGGTCATCATAGCTGGCGTTGATCAGATCAATCTCCCGCGGCGCCTCGCCCGGCGGCTGAAACGGCAGCGTTAGCCGCACCTGACGGGCGACATACGGCCGCTGTCGGGAGACCAGCCAGGCCAGCCAGACGGTGTTGTACGCTCCGGATTCACAGCTGGTCATTAGCAGCACTTTGTCATCCGTCAGCGCAGTGACGCGAATTTCGCGACGGAAGGGATCGAGGGAGCAGTTGCTGTTGGTCATCCGCTCATTGCCGTAGTCCATCAGATCGTTGAGCTCTTCACGCCCCAGCGGCGACTGCGCCGTTTCCGCGCTCGCCACTGCGCGCAACGCAGGGGCCGGCGGTACGCTGAGCGGCGGCTCTTCCCCTTTGCCGACCCAGGCCGTTTCGCTGCCTACCCGCTTTTGCCGATCGTCGATAAAAAACAGGGCCGCTTTCAGCCCCTGCAGGGAGACGTTCTGCAGGCCGCTGGCCAGCGTGAGCGCTTTTCCTTCCTGAACCTGCTGGAGAAACGCGTCTATGGTCACGCTGTCGCCGGTTTTGAGGAGTTTATCTTCAATGTGCCAGTGCTTGTCGGTCAGGGACAACGGCTTGCCATCTAATAACAGGCGCGGCGCTATCGGCGCGAGCGTCGCCACCGGATTGCCGGTGCCGCCCAGCTCGATACGCAGGCTGGCGTCAGTGACCGCCCCGGCGCTGCGACTGAGGGTCATTACCAGCCCATAATGCAGCCCCACGTTGCGGGTGACGCAGAAATTTTGATTGTTACAGGTGACCTGCCAGTCGTTGAAGCGCTGCTGCGTCGGTGCCGACCATGCCTGCGAGCAAGGCAGCACCGCCAGAAAGAGAAAAAAGATGACGCGAAAAAGCATGAACCGCCCGACCCCAGATAAACCCCACCACGGCGCCTATCCTGGACAACGGCAGCCGCTTACTCAATCGGATTTATCAGAGTTCCCGGACATCAGGCCGGAGGTTTGCAGATACTGCAGCAGAATGACTGCCTTACCGTCACGGATCTCGCCGTTGGCCACCATCTGCAGCGCCTGGCTAAAGGGCAGCTCCAGCACCTCAATGGCTTCGTCATCCACCCCGCCGCCACTGGTGGTTCGATGCGCGTCGCTGTACTCAGCGATAAAGAAGTGCACCACTTCGGTGACGCCCCCTGGCGACATAAACAGCTCAAACAGCTTCTTCACCTCGCCCACTTCATAACCGGTCTCTTCCACCGCCTCTTTACGAATGCAGGCCTCTGGCTCGTCGTTGTCCAGCAGCCCGGCGCAGGTTTCAATCAGCATGCCGTCATGATTACCATTGACCCAGGTAGCGACCCGGAACTGGCGCACCAGCACCACCGTCTGCTTACGGCGGTTGTACAGCAGCACGGTGGCGCCGTTGCCGCGATCGTAGACCTCGCGCTTATGGCGCACAACGCTGCCATCCGCGCGCGTCAGCTCATAGGTCATGTTGCGTAACACGAACCAGTTCTCAGAGAGGATTTTATCTTTAATGACGTGAATATTGAGTGACATACCGACCCCACAGCGTAAAAGGACGTCCACATACTACGCTGCGGGGCCGGGTTTGTCGTCAGTGAAGCGGCGTCGTTTTCACCGCCAGATAGTCAAGGATCCCCTGCGCCGCGTGGCGGCCTTCCGCCATCGCCGTCACCACCAGATCGGCGCCACGCACGGCATCGCCGCCGGCAAAGATTTTCTCCTGGTTGGTCTGGTAACGGTAACGGCTCTCCACTCCGGCCCTGATGCGTCCCTGGCTGTCCAGCGCCACACCCGCCGCCTCCAGCCAGGGCATCTGGTGCGGATGGAAACCAAAGGCCATGATCACCGCATCCGCCGGCATGACAAACTCACTGCCGGGGATCGGCGTCGGACGACGTCTTCCCCCGGCATCCGGGGCGCCCAGTTCGGTGCGCAGAAAACGCACCCCGTTCACCCGGCCAGTCTCATCCAGCTCCAGGGTCACAGGCTGGACGTTAAACTCAAAAACCGCCCCCTCTTCACGGGCGTTTTTAACCTCTTTCTTCGAGCCCGGCATGTTGGCTTCATCCCGCCGATAGGCACAGGTCACCTGGCGGGCACCGTGGCGCAGCGCGGTGCGCACGCAGTCCATCGCCGTATCGCCGCCGCCCAGCACAACAACGTTCAGCCCGGCGGTGTTGATATAAGGCTCCTGCGCCGATGCCGCCAGCCCCATCACCTGTTTGGTGTTGGCAATGAGGAACGGCAGCGCATCGTAGACGCCGGGGGCCTCTTCATTCGGCAGCCCCGCCTTCATCGAGCGATAGGTTCCGGCGCCGACAAACACCGCGTCATAATCGGCCAGCAGCGTCGCCATGGGGATATCTTTCCCCACCTCGCAATTGAGCTCGAAGTGGATACCCATTTCGCTGAAAATCGCCCGCCGCCGGGCCAGCAGAGACTTATCCAGCTTGAAGGCCGGAATGCCGAACGTCAGCAGACCGCCGATCTCCGGATGACGGTCAAAGACTACCGGCTGGACGCCGTGGCGCACCAGCACATCGGCGCAGGCCAGCCCGGCGGGTCCGGCGCCGATAATCGCCACCCGCTTACCGCTCTTCTTCACCTGCGAGAGGTCCGGGCGCCAGCCGCTGCCCAGCGCCTGGTCGGAAATATAGCGCTCAATGTTGCCGATGGTGACGGCCCCGCTCTCATCGCGCAGGGTGCAGGCGCCCTCACACAGGCGGTCCTGGGGGCAGACGCGGCCGGTGATCTCCGGCAGGCAGTTGGTTTGATGAGACAGAGCGACCGCGGCGGCAATATCCCCTGCCTTCACCAGCTCGATCCACTGCGGAATATGGTTATGCAGCGGGCAGGTCCATTCGCAAATACTGTGCTCCCCACACGTGAGGCAGCGGGTCGCCTGCTGCTGGGCTTGCGACGGGCTAAACGGCAGATAGATCTCCTCAAAATGACTCTTACGCACCTCCGCCGCCAGCTTGTCCGGCTCCCCGCGCGGCGGGGTTGCCGCCATTTGCCGGACCTTCTCGCCCGCAACCGGGGAGCCACATGGCGACGGATTACGCTGCCAGGGCTGGACTTCCTGACACGCCGAGCGCAGACGCCGCTGCTTCGCCAGCCCGGTCAAGGTCTCATCGTCGGCAAGGGTCAACGCCTGTGCGGGGCAGTTTTCCACACAGGCTGGCCCCGCTTCGCGATCCTGGCATAAATCGCATTTCTGTGCGCTGGCCTTTACCTGGCCCGCAGCCTGCGGCGTCACCACCACCTGCATCACGCCGAACGGACAGGCCACCATGCAGGATTTGCAGCCAATGCATTTTTCCTGGCACACCTGGACGCTGTCGCCGGACTGGGCAATGGCGTCGTTGGGACAACTGCGGACGCAGGGGGCGTCTTCACAGTGGCGACAGGTGATAGCGTTACGCTGGCCCTCCGCTTTGATGACGGTGATACGAGGCAAAAAGCGCTGCGGGGTCAGCACGTGTTGCTCCTCGTTATGCGCCATTACGCAGGCCACTTCGCAGGCCTGGCAGCCGATACATTTTCGGCTATCGCTTAGAATAAAGTGGTTCATGGCTTCCTTTTGTCTTATTGGTGAATAACCCCTTAATGCGCATGCCTACTTATTACCCGACAAGCGGCGGCCGGAACAATGTTCAATTGCCCAGGATAACGTTTTTCTGGAGAGAATCCGTTTTGGATCAATTTTTTTGACTTAACTGAAATGAGGTTTCATACCGGCGAGGGATAAGGCCTCCGGACGCGCTGGCGCAGCAGAATGGCGCCTGTAGGCAGGAAAGTTCGGTGTTTCTTTACGATACGGCAAAAGCAACATGATAAATTACACTATCTCCTTAATTTCTCCACGATTGCCGGCGGCGCTGGCGCTACAGTGGCACAGGCTGTGCAATAACAAAAAAATGTGCATATGAGGTCTTAATTCTGATGGCGAATTTCTTTATCGATCGCCCCATTTTCGCGTGGGTGCTGGCAATCCTGTTATGCCTGACGGGCACCCTTGCCATTTTGTCGCTTCCGGTTGAACAGTATCCCGACCTGGCGCCGCCGAATGTGCGGATCACCGCCAACTATCCGGGCGCCTCCGCGCAAACCCTGGAAAATACCGTCACCCAGGTTGTTGAGCAAAATATGACCGGCCTCGACAACCTGATGTATATGTCATCCCAGAGCAGCGCCACCGGCCAGGCGACAATCACCCTCAGCTTTACCGCCGGTACCGACCCGGACGAAGCCGTACAGCAGGTTCAGAACCAGCTGCAGTCGGCGATGCGTAAACTGCCGCAGGCGGTACAAAACCAGGGGGTGACGGTACGTAAGACCGGCGATACCAATATCCTGACCCTCGCCTTCGTCTCCACCGACGGCAGCATGGATAAACAAGATATCGCCGACTACGTTGCCAGTAACATCCAGGACCCACTCAGCCGCGTCAACGGCGTGGGGGATATCGACGCCTACGGCTCGCAATATTCAATGCGTATCTGGCTCGACCCGGCAAAGCTCAACAGCTACCAGCTGACCACCAAAGATGTTACCGACGCCATCAGTTCACAGAACGCCCAGATTGCCGTCGGCCAGCTTGGCGGGACGCCTTCGGTCGATAAGCAGGCGCTGAACGCCACCATCAACTCGCAATCTCTGCTGCAAACCCCGGATCAGTTCCGCAATATCACCCTGCGCGTCAATCAGGATGGTTCAGAGGTCACGCTGGGCGATGTCGCCACCGTCGAAATGGGGGCCGAAAAGTACGACTATCTTAGCCGCTATAACCGTCAGGCGGCCTCCGGGCTCGGGATCAAACTCGCGTCCGGCGCCAATGAAATGGCCACGGCGGAACGTGTGATCAATCGCCTCAATGAGCTGTCGCAGTTTTTCCCCCACGGTCTGGAATATAAAGTCGCCTACGAGACGACCTCCTTCGTGAAGGCCTCCATCACTGACGTGGTGAAAACCCTGCTGGAGGCGATCCTGCTGGTGTTCCTCGTGATGTATCTGTTCCTGCAGAACTTCCGCGCCACCCTGATCCCGACCATCGCCGTGCCGGTGGTGCTGATGGGCACCTTCGCGGTGCTATATGCCTGCGGCTACAGCATCAATACCCTGACGATGTTCGCGATGGTGCTGGCTATCGGCTTGCTGGTGGATGACGCCATCGTGGTGGTGGAGAACGTCGAGCGCATCATGAGCGAGGAAGGACTGTCGCCGCGCGAGGCGACCCGCAAATCGATGGGGCAAATTCAGGGCGCCCTGGTGGGGATCGCCATGGTGCTGTCGGCGGTGTTTGTGCCGATGGCCTTCTTCGGCGGTACCACCGGGGCTATCTATCGCCAGTTCTCCATCACAATCGTCGCGGCGATGGTCCTCTCGGTGCTGGTGGCCATGATCCTCACTCCGGCCCTCTGCGCGACACTGCTCAAGCCGGTTAAGCCGGGGGAATCCCATGAAAGAAAAGGTTTCTTCGGCTGGTTCAACCGTACCTTTAACCGCAGCGCCAGCCGCTATGAAACCTTCGTCGGTAAAATCCTTCACCGCTCGCTGCGCTGGATGCTGATCTACGTCGTGCTGCTCGGCGGGATGGTGTTCCTGTTCCTGCATCTGCCGACCTCGTTTCTGCCGCTGGAAGATCGGGGAATGTTCACCACCTCGGTACAGCTGCCGAGCGGCGCCACTCAGCAACAGACGCTGAAAGTGGTACAGAAAGCGGAAGATTACTTCCTCAATAACGAGAAGCAGAACGTCGAGTCAGTGTTCGCCACCGTTGGCTCCGGCCCCGGCGGCAACGGACAAAACGTGGCCCGTATGTTTGTGCGCCTGAAAGACTGGGACCAGCGAGACCCGAAAACTGGCTCCTCCTTCGCCATTATTGAGCGCGCCACCAAAGCGTTTAATCAGATTAACGAAGCGCGGGTCATCGCCAGCAGCCCGCCGGCAATCAGCGGCCTCGGCAGTTCGGCAGGCTTCGATATGGAGCTCGAAGATCACGCCGGGAAGGGGCATGATGCGCTGATGGCGGCACGCGATACGCTGCTTGAGCTGGCCGGCAAAAACCCGCTGTTGACGCGCGTTCGTCACAACGGGCTCGACGACAGTCCGCAGCTGCAGGTCGATATCGATCAGCGTAAAGCGCAGGCGCTGGGCGTCTCCATTGACGACATCAACGATACGCTGCAAACCGCGTGGGGGTCGAGCTACGTCAACGACTTTATGGATCGCGGCCGGGTGAAGAAAGTCTACGTCCAGGCAGCGGCGAAATATCGGATGCTGCCTGACGATATTAATCTCTGGTACGTCCGCAACAGCAGCGGCACGATGGTGCCATTCTCGGCCTTCGCCACTTCGCGCTGGGAGACCGGCTCCCCGCGTCTGGAGCGCTACAATGGCTACTCGGCGGTGGAGATCGTCGGTGAGGCGGCGCCGGGCATCAGTACCGGCACCGCGATGGACATGATGGAGAAGCTGGCCGCCCAGTTGCCCACCGGTTTCGGCCTTGAATGGACCGCCATGTCCTACCAGGAACGCCTCTCCGGCGCGCAGGCGCCAGCGCTGTACGCGATTTCTCTGCTGGTGGTGTTCCTGTGCCTGGCGGCGCTGTACGAGAGCTGGTCGGTGCCGTTCTCGGTGATGCTGGTAGTTCCGCTCGGGGTCATCGGTGCCCTGCTGGCCACCTGGATGCGCGGCCTGGAGAATGATGTCTACTTCCAGGTAGGTCTGTTAACGGTGATCGGCCTGTCGGCGAAAAACGCCATTCTGATCGTTGAATTCGCTAACGAGCTCAACGAGAAAGGCCAGGATCTGCTCAGCGCCACGCTGTCGGCCTGCCGACAGCGTCTCCGCCCTATCCTGATGACCTCACTGGCGTTTATCTTCGGCGTGCTGCCGATGGCGACCAGCACCGGGGCCGGTTCCGGCAGCCAGCATGCGGTCGGCACCGGGGTGATGGGCGGGATGATCTCCGCCACCGTGCTGGCGATCTTTTTCGTGCCGCTGTTCTTTGTGCTGGTGCGCCGCCGCTTTCCGCTGAAGGAGCGTCCGCAATAAACCGTCGGGCCTCGGCATTGCGCCGTAATAACAGAAAAGGCGACCATTAAGGTCGCCTTCTTTATGTGTTCAGAACCATGACGCGCTTATTTACGTCGCGTTATTCCCCTGCTCACATTGCGGAAATTTATTTACGAAGCATGCCTTCAATAAAATCTTTCCAGTTCCCCAGTTCACGTTCAATCATAATAGCCTCTCTTATTATTATGGTCGATTCTATATAACTTCATTGCCGGTGGGAAGTTGTGCTCCCCTATTGCTCTGATTGCCTTGTGGACTCCTGACAGAGATAAAACCTCTGCTTGCTGCTACTATGCCGCTTCGTATGTAAACATAATGTGACTCAGAGCAACATCCAGAAACATTTTTACGCTAGTGTTAATAGCCTCACATCACACCCGAATCTGCGCAAAATTTAACCACGCCTTTTCCTGAAAAAGGGTCGTCAGGTAAAAAGTTATATTTATTCATCTGAATCACGTATTATTTCAGTAAGACTTATATATTCGGAAATATCTGAGTTAGCCGCTTAATTGAATGTAAAAGGTTTATCGATGCTTACCATGTATGGAATTAAAAACTGCGATACCATTAAAAAAGCCCGCCGCTGGCTGGAAGCACATCAGATTGCGTATCGCTTTCATGACTACCGCGCTGATGGCCTCGACCGCGCGCAACTGGATACCTTTATTGCTGAGCTTGGCTGGCAGGCGCTGCTGAATACCCGCGGCACCACCTGGCGCAAGCTGGATGAGTCGCTGCGCAACAGTATCGATAATGCCGATGCCGCCGCCGCACTGATGCTGGAAATGCCGGCTATTATCAAACGCCCATTGCTCTGTGCGCCCGGTCGTCCTATGCTGCTGGGTTTTAGTGAAGCAAGTTATCAGCAGTTTAACGAGGTATAGTCTATGTCTTGCCCGGTCATTGAGCTGGCTCAGCAGCTTATTCGCCGCCCTTCCCTTAGCCCCGATGATGCGGGATGTCAGGCGTTAATGATTGAACGCCTGCGTGCGATCGGCTTTACCGTTGAACCGATGGATTTCGGCGATACACAGAATTTCTGGGCCTGGCGCGGCCACGGTGAGACGCTGGCCTTCGCCGGCCACACCGACGTGGTTCCGGCAGGCGACGCCGACCGCTGGATCAATCCGCCCTTCGAACCGACCATCCGCGACGGCATGCTGTTTGGCCGTGGCGCAGCGGATATGAAAGGCTCGCTGGCGGCGATGGTGGTTGCCGCAGAGCGTTTTGTCGCGCAGTACCCGAACCATCGGGGCCGACTGGCGTTTTTGATCACCTCTGATGAAGAGGCCAGCGCGAAAAACGGTACCGTCAAAGTGGTGGAGACACTGATGGCGCGCAATGAGCGCCTGGACTACTGCCTGGTCGGCGAGCCCTCCAGTACCGAAGTGGTTGGCGATGTAGTCAAAAACGGCCGCCGCGGCTCCCTGACCTGCAATCTGACGATTCACGGCGTGCAGGGCCATGTCGCCTATCCGCACCTTGCCGATAACCCCGTCCACCGCGCGGCGCCGATGCTGGCGGAGCTGGTGAATATCGAATGGGATAAAGGCAATGAATTTTTCCCGCCGACCAGCATGCAGATTGCCAACGTGCAGTCCGGCACCGGCAGCAACAACGTGATCCCTGGCGATATGTTCGTTCAGTTCAACTTCCGCTTCAGTACGGAACTGACGGACGAGATGATCAAAGCCCGGGTGGTCGCCCTGCTGGAAAAATACCAGCTGCGTTACAGCGTGGAGTGGTGGCTCTCCGGCCAGCCGTTCCTCACCGGGCGCGGCAAACTGGTGGATGCGGTCGTCAATGCGATTGAGCACTATAATGAGATCAAACCGCAGCTGTTGACCAACGGCGGCACCTCAGACGGACGGTTTATCGCGCGCATGGGGGCGCAAGTGGTTGAGCTGGGTCCCGTGAACGCAACGATTCACAAAATTAATGAATGTGTGAACGCCGCCGACCTGCAGCTGCTGGCGCGGATGTATCAACGCGTCATGGAACAGCTGGTCGCCTGACGAATTGACGTAAAGAGGAAGCGCGCATGGAATGGCTTATTAAACACTGGTGGATTCTGGTGCTGGTTTTTTTGGTGGGGGTCATAATCAACGTGATCAAAGATCTGAACCGCGTTGACCACAAAAAATTCCTCAATGACAAACCCGATCTGCCACCACACCGTGATTTTAACGATAAATGGGACGATGACGACGACTGGCCGAAGCACGACCAGTCGAAGAAACCGTAAATCCGCCCGTAACGCAGTGCAGACCGCCTGTAACCCCGCTCGTCGGGGTTACAGCATTTCGATGATATCATCCCCTTTTGGCGTACTGCCGCTCAGCGCCTCATCAAAATAGTGCTTCGGCACGGTATAGCGCAGCCGTTCGATCGCGAACTGCATGCTGCGATCGTCAATGGCATGCCCCAGATCGTCGACAATATCCAGCGTCACATCACCGCCAGCCTGCTGCAGCGCCTCCTGGGCCGACACCGCCCACGCCAGATCGATAACCCGATCTTCACCCCCGTGGATCAGGTGAATGGTAGTGGCCGTCGTTGCCGTCACCGGCAGCGTCGCATAGCGGCCATTGAAGGCGATCACTCGTGAAGCCAGATCCGGCGCCGCTTTGATACTCTCCAGCGACATAATCGCCCCCTGAGAGAAACCGATCAGCGCGGTGGCCAGCGGGCTGACGCCGCTTTTCTCCTGCCAGTAGCGCACAATTTCAATGAACGTCGGCATAATGGCATCGATGCGCTGCTGACGATTCTCTTCCGTCACCCCCTGCACCGAAAACCACTGACGACCGTTGGGGCCACAAGGTTCCACCCCGCCGATACTGACGATCAGCGCTTCGGGAAACTGCGGCGCGAACCAGCTGCCGATTTGCCCCATAGAGACCGGGTTATCCCCCACACCATGAAACAGCAGCAACAGCTGTTGCGCAGGCGTCGCAGGGCTTTGAACAATAAAATGATCGTGTTTCATGGCTGTCTCCTTAGTGAATGCGGGCAGTTTACGCCGCTCGCCAGATATGACCATGCCATTTAACTGAATGAGTTAGTTAAAAAAATTGCAGGTGCTTCACCTGCTGACGCAGCGTCTCTGCGCGCGCGGCATCAAGAAAATGCATAGCGTCAGCGGCCTCCTGGCGCCATCTCGCCAGCAGAGCTTTACGCCCTGTCAGCCGCAGAGTGGCGCAGAGCACGGCCTCCTCTTCCCCCTGCAGTCGTCCCCGCAGGGCCGGCAAAGGCATATCGACCTGCATCAGTAGGCGGTTGAGACACCCCAGCGCCGCGGCCAGCGGGCGCTGGGCGAAGGCAAAGCTCGCCGCTTCCAGCCAGTCCTCATCACTAAGCATAGCGTCTGCGGCGGCGGACAGCGGCGCAGATCCCTCCCGCCACTGGCGTAACCAGTATTCATCGCGCAGCAGCCGCTGCGCCTCCTGCTGCGCCAGCCGGCGCCCTGCCGCTGTCAACGGAAAGAGGGCCATCGCGGTGTAGCACCCGCTGCTGGCCTCGCGATGGGTACCCAGCCGCACGAGGATAAACCCGCAGCGTTGCCAGAAGCGCCACAGCTCGGCGGTGTAACCGAAGCTGACGGACAGATAGTCATAGCCTGCGGCATCGGCGGCGATACTGGCGATCATCTTCTGTCCCAGGCCTTCGCGCTGACGGGCGGGATGGACGGCGATCCGACTGATCCGCAGCCCGCGCAGCGTCGCCGCCAGCGGACTGCCGCCATGCGCCGCCAGCGACTGAGCAACCAGGTTACCGCGCGGTCGGCGAAATCCTGCCCACACCGCCTGGCTGAGTTCGGGCGACAGCCCGCCTTCTGCCACCAGCCACAGCGCCCCCACCACCACATCGCCAGCGCGAGCGCAGCGGAATACCTGGCCCGGGGCATCCATCATACGCCGCAGGTCGAGAGGCGACGTGCGGTAATGCGCTCCGGACAATAGTTGGTACATTGCTTCCGGCAGCGCCGGCTGCGTTTGCCAGCAGGACTGATTGACCGCCTCCAGCATCACCGCCCCTGTCGGCGCGTCGCGAAATGCTTCATCGCTGAAGATCAGCAGCTGACTGATGGCCGACTCCAGCGGGCAACCCGTGGCCCAGCGGATCGGCGCGCGCAGGCTGAACATTTGCAGATGGGGCAAGCTGGCGCAAAATTTCAGCAGGAATCCGCGCCCTGTCCCCTCATAACCTTGCACGGTGGTGGTGAGCAACGTGCGCGGGAAACGGCTTACCAGCTGCCGGAGAAGCGGAGCCGGGATCGCCGCGGCCTCATCAACAATCAACCATGCCGCCTTTTCTTTCGACGACAACAGCGCATCGGGCGCCATAAAGCGTAACGCCTCGCCGGCAAAGCTCGCCAGCACCTCGACGGCGCTACGCGTTGGGGCGGTGACGATGGCCTCGCCCTCAAGCTGGCGCAGCAGCATACCTGCGAGGGCGGATTTTCCTCGGCCACGCTCTGCCGTCACCGCCGCAATACCGGGCGGCAGGCGTACCAGTTGTTCAAGGATCGCCGCCTGTTCTGCCTGTGGGTGGCCATCGGCGGGATGCCAGTCAGGGCGTGTGGCGGCCAGCGGGAAGCGCGGCCGCTCCGACTGCTGCCAGAGCAGCACCTCCTGATCGGCGATAAACTGGCGGCAACAGCGGTGCACAAAATGGGGGGTGGCGACAGGCTCGGGAGTATCGCTCCAGCGCAGGGAGTCCTCATCGGTGCGGGTCGGCCAGCTGGCGAAGGACGGGGTCAGCAGCACCAGCCAGCTTCCCGCCCGCAGCGTACCGCTCAGGGCCGCCAGGGCGGCCACATCAAACCCGCGCCGGGCATCGAAAAAGGCGTGCATCACTTCCCGCCCCAGCAGCGTCTTCAGGGCGCCAGGCGCCACGCAGGGCGCTGAAACCGGGTCGGGACCTACCCACAGGCCATCGCCGCCGAGCCGCTCCCGCAGCGCCTGCGCCTGCTGCAGCGTCCAGTCTTCATCGCCGCTAAGCACCAGCAGGCGACGGATCCCCTCCCGCGCCATCTGCGCGGAGAGGTTAAGCAGCGCGTCCATCATGAGCGGCGATTACAGCGCGCTGCCGAAGGTATTGCACTGCGCCGGGTCGCCGCTATCGAAACCGCGTTTGAACCAGGTATAACGTTGTTTCGAGGTGCCGTGGGTAAAGCTGTCCGGCACCACCCGTCCCTGGCTCTGCTGCTGCAGACGGTCGTCACCGATGGCTTCGGCGGCGTTCAGCGCCTCCTGTAAATCGCCGGTTTCCAGAATATCCTGCTGCTGCATATTATGACCCCAGACGCCGGCGAAGCAGTCTGCCTGCAGCTCCATCTTAACCGACAGACGGTTGGCTTCGGCCTGAGTGGCATGCTGCTGTTGCTGGCGAACTTTCGGCTCAATGCCCAGCAATTTTTGCACGTGATGGCCCACCTCATGGGCAATAACGTACCCCTGGGCAAAGTCGCCACCGGCGCCCAGTTTATTTTTCATCTCATCGTAGAAGGACAGGTCGATATAGACCGTGCTGTCGGCAGGACAGTAGAACGGCCCCATCACCGACTGGCCGGTGCCGCAGCCGGTACGGGTCGCGCCGCGGTAGAGCACCAGCTTCGGCTGGGGGTACTGGCGGCCCATCTTTTCAAAGATCGGTCCCCAGGTATCTTCGGTGGTAGCCAGAATGACGGAAGTAAACTTCGCCGCTTCATCGTCTTTCGGACTGATGGAGCGCTGGGTGGAGGTCTGCTGCTGCGGCATCGGCTCCCCGGTCAGCATGCCGGTCAAATCCACGCCGTAGTAGCCCGCCACCAGCACAATAATCAGCAGTACAATACCGCCCTTCCCGCTCGGCAGACGGAAGCCACCGCCCCCGCCGCCGCCAAACGGAGAGCCTGATTGACCACGTCGATCTTCAACATTGTCGCTTTCGCGACGCCCTTGCCAGCGCATAAGCACCTCATTCCCTGTTATGTATCAATAGCAGAGATCGTAGGCGGTTCAGCGCAGGATTACCACAGTAAACAGCAAGAGACGCCAGAAGATGAGGCCATCTTCTGGCGGCGGGCGGGTTAGTCGAGCTTAACGCCCAGGCGGTGAGCCACTTCTTCGTAGGCTTCGATCAGGCCGCCAAGGCTCTGGCGGAAGCGGTCTTTGTCCATTTTATCGAGGGTGTTTTTGTCCCACAGGCGGCTGCCATCCGGCGAAAACTCGTCGCCCAGCACCACTTCGCCTTTGAACAGACCAAACTCCAGCTTAAAGTCCACCAGGATGAGACCGGCGTCATCGAACAGTTTTTTCAGCACGTCGTTCGCTTTGTAGGTCAGCTCGCGCATCCGCGCCAGATTGTCTTTGCTGACCCAGCCGAAGGTTTCGCAGTAGGAGTCGTTGACCATCGGATCGTGCATGGCATCGTTTTTCAGGAACAGGTCGAACAGCGGCGGATTCAGCTCGATCCCTTCTTCAATACCTAAACGTTTTACCAGCGAGCCTGCCGCACGGTTACGCACCACGCACTCTACCGGCACCATATCCAGTTTTTTCACCAGACATTCGGTATCGGAGAGCAGCGCTTCCATCTGGGTAGGGATGCCCGCTTCTGCCAGTTTGCTCATAATGAAGTGGTTGAACTTGTTATTCACCATACCTTTACGATCAAACTGCTCGATGCGCGCGCCATCACCTGCTGACGTATCGTTACGGAATTCCAGTACCAGCAGGTCCGGGTTCTCGGTGCTGTAAACGGTCTTCGCTTTACCACGATACAACTCAGCTAGCTTCTTCATCTTTCACCACTCCAGTGATATTAAGCCAAAAAAATACGTCGCGGCCTATACACAAAAGCATTCAAAGTGCATCGAGGCGGCAACTAAGCGAATCCCCGGGAGCTTACAAAAGTAAGGGACTGGGGGAACGAAAGCAGCCAACAAAGAGGCGATTTGAAGGATAATCTGTATACGCACACGTTTGCGTCACTATACATTAAAAAGGGCCGGATTGCTCCAGCCCTTTCGATTACTTATTAAATGCGGCCTGGAATACGGCTACCAGGGCGTCATTTTGCGACTGCGTCAGCGTGTGTCCTTTCGGGTCGATGAACTGCAGGCTACTGCGGTTATCGAGGTCGCCGACCTGAAGCTTATAGTCACCGGAGGCCAGCTGCGGGTCGCGAGCGCCCAGCTCCTGCCAGCTGCTATCAGACAGCGGCTTATAGGTCAGCGCCATGCTGCCCTGCGAGCGCGTGCTGTCGGTCACTTTCATCCCCACTTTCTCGAGGGCGCCCGGCAGACGTTGCCACACCATGTTAAACGGCGCGCGAACGACGAGCATCGGCAGACCGGTATCATCGGCAGCGCTCTGCACGTCAAAGGTAGCACCCGCGCTGCGCTGAGCCGCGTTCTGAGCGCTGGTGGCGCTCGCATCAAGGCCTTCCGAAATGACGTTCAGCATGGCGGTGCTATAACGCTGCAGTGACGCCGGATCGGCAACCGGTTTACCCGCCTGCTCCAGATTCACCAGCTTAACCACCACCGCTTGCTGATACCCTTGCGGTTTGACGGAGATTTGATAACGACCGCGATACTGCTGATCTTCATCAAGGCGGTTCCACTCAACCCAGTCGGTGTTCAGCGTCTGGCTCGCATCATCGCGTTTCGCGATAACGTAGTTCTTCGACTGAAGGATACTGGTGACCTGCGCCCACAGCGAACCGCTACGACCGTTCTCAACCATCAGCGTCGCGGTATCGCCATTAAACTGGGTTCGGGCACCGCTAACCAACGCCAGCGGCTGTGCCGGCGGACGAATGTCCAGCGCCTTGCCCACCGCGCCGGTGCTGTTGGCCACCGGAATGTTGTAATCGCCCACCTGAATCGGCAGGATCATCCCCGCCGGCGCGTGAAGTTCGCTCAACGGTGACGCCTGTAAATAGGCCTCATCACCGCTCACCTGACGCTTATAGCGCGAGTCGGAACTACAGGCCGCGAGGAGTAGAACCAGCGAAACACCCGCAACCTTCGCCAGGCGCGACTTCTGTACTGAGTAAGCCATCAAATCTCCCTAAACTTTACAGCAAACCGGCATGCTTCAGCGCGGCGGTGACGGCTTCACGACCATGGTCGGTGATAGGCGTCATCGGCAAGCGCAGCGTATCGGTCGCCACAAGACCCAACGCCTTACATCCCCATTTCACCGGGATAGGATTGGGTTCGACAAATAATTTTGTATGCAGTGGCATCAGACGCTGGTTAATCGCACGCGCTTCGGCAAATTGACCCGCCAGCGCCAGACGGCACATGTCGGCCATTTCGCGCGCCGCCACGTTGGCGGTGACGGAAATCACGCCCACGCCGCCGAGCTGCATGAAGTCCATACCGGTCGCATCGTCACCGCTCAGCAGAATAAAGTCGTCTGAAACCAGCTCTTTGATCTGGTGAACGCGACTTAAGTTCCCTGTTGCTTCCTTAATACCAACAATATTTTTAATTTGCGCCAGACGACCAACGGTTTCCGGCAGCATATCGCACCCGGTACGGGACGGCACATTATACAGAATTTGCGGCAGGTCAGTATGTTCGGAGATAGCTTTAAAGTGCTGGAACAGGCCTTCCTGGGTCGGGCGGTTATAATAAGGAGTGACCGTCAGGCAGCCGACAACCCCACTGTCATTAAAACGCCTGGTCAGGCTAATCGCCTCTGCGGTTGCATTGGCTCCCGTTCCGGCAATCACCGGGATACGTCCGTCAGCCAGTTCCAGCGTCATCATCACCACGTCGCCATGCTCTTCATGGCTCAGCGTTGCGGATTCACCGGTAGTCCCTACCGAAACGATCGCCGAGGTTCCGTTGGCGACATGGTAATCAATCAGTTTTTTCAGGCTTGTCCGGCAGACATTACCGTTTTCATCCATCGGCGTGACAAGCGCTACAATACTTCCCGTGAACATGGGCCATCCTCAGAGCAGAAGTGCGACAAGATTCTCAATGTTACGTTTGGAGCTGTAATAAAAGCAAGAGACCCGACGCCATCAGGGATGTTGTATGGCGGTTTTTTTTATGCTTTCCTAATGTTACCTCACCTTTTTAAAGGAAGAACAGGTTTGACAGCCTCATTACAACACTATCTGGTTATTACCGCCCTGGGGGCTGACCGTCCCGGCATCGTGAATACGATCACTCGCCACGTCAGCAGCTGCGGTTGTAATATCGAAGACAGCCGGCTGGCCATGCTCGGTGATGAGTTTACGTTTATCATGCTGCTTTCCGGGTCGTGGAATGCAATTAACCTGATCGAATCAACCCTGCCGCTGAAAGGCGCGGAACTGGAGTTGTTGATCGTGATGAAGCGCACCACCGCCCGCCCGCCGCAGGCCATGCCAAACACCGTCTGGGTCCAGGTTGAGGTGCCGGACTCACCGCATATCATCGAGCGTTTTACTGCCCTGTGCGATACATGGAATATGAATATCGCGGAACTGGTGTCCCGCACGCAGCCGGGAGATGGTGATTCCGCGCAGCTTTTTATCCAGATAACTGCCCACAGTCCTGCGACGCAAAATGCCGCAAATATCGAACAAGCGTTCAAAGCCCTATGTACAGAACTGAATGCACAAGGCAGTATTAACATCGTTAATTATTCACAGCATGATGAACAGGATGGAGTTTAACCCATGACCCCACTGAAAGCCGGTGATATCGCACCGAAATTTAGCTTACCGGACCAGGACGGCGAGGAAGTAAATTTAACCGACTTCCAGGGACAGCGTGTCCTGGTTTATTTTTACCCAAAAGCCATGACCCCGGGCTGCACCGTCCAGGCGTGCGGCTTGCGCGATAATATGGACGAGTTGAAAAAAGCCGGAGTCGAAGTGTTGGGCATCAGCACCGATAAACCGGAAAAGCTCTCCCGATTTGCCGAAAAAGAACTGCTGAACTTCACGCTGCTGTCTGATGAAGATCATCAGGTTTGCGAGCAGTTTGGCGTCTGGGGCGAAAAAACTTTTATGGGGAAAACCTACGACGGTATTCACCGGATTAGTTTCCTTGTTGATGCCGATGGCAAAATCGAACACGTTTTTGATGACTTCAAAACCAGCAATCACCACGACGTAGTGCTGAACTGGCTGAAAGAAAACGCCTGATGCAAAGCAAAACGCCGGGAGAGGAAGTCCTCGCCCGGCGTCTTTTTTGTTCCTGAATACCTCAGTCGTCGTCGACCACCAGACCGTCCGGCCAGGCATGCACCACCGCTTTAATCAGCGTGGCCAGCGGAATAGCAAAGAAGACGCCCCAGAATCCCCACAGCCCGCCAAAGATCACCACTGACAGGATAATCACCAGCGGGTGTAAATTGACCGCTTCCGAGAACAGTACCGGGACCAGCAGGTTACCATCCAGCCCCTGGATAATCAGATAGACCGCGAACAGACTCCAGAACTCGGTGCCAGCGCCAAACTGGAACAGCGCCACCCCCACCACCGGAATGGTCACCACAAACGCGCCGATATAGGGGATCAAAACCGAGAAGCCCACCAGCACCGCCAGCAGCAGCGAGTAGTTGAGGCCAAAGAGGATAAAGCCTATCCAGGTGGCGACGCTGACGACAATCATCTCCAGCACCTTGCCGCGAATGTAGTTGGTGATCTGCTGATTCATCTCCTTCCACACCTGCCCGGCGAGCCCGCGATTACGCGGCAGCACGCGACGCACCGCGTTGAGCATCTGCTCTTTATCCTTCAGCAGGAAAAAGACCATCAGCGGCACCAGCACCAGATAGACCGCCAGGGTGAGCAGCCCCACCAGCGAGGCCAGAGAGTACTTCACTACCGAGTCGCCCACCGTCAGCATCCGGGTGCGCATATTTTCCGCCATCGCATCGATAATGCCGGCATCCATTAACGCCGGATAGCGCCGCGGCAGCGTGGCGGCGAAGTCAGAGAGCTTGTTGAGCATGCCCGGCATATCGCGGATGAGATAGATCCCCTGCTGCCAGGCCACCGGCAGCACCACAAAGGCCAGCAGCAGCAAAATGCCGACAAAAAGGATGAGCACCAGCGAAGTCGCCCAGGTGCGCGACAGGCCGATGCGCTCCAGACGTACGGTCGGCCACTCCAGCAGATAGGCCAGCACGATAGAGACCAGTAACGGAGCCAGCAGGCCGCTAAAAAAGAACATGATGCCGAAACCGGCAAGCAGAATAACCAGCAGCGCTATCGCCTCAGGGTCGCTGAAGCGACGGCGGTACCACTGCATTAACATCTCAAGCATAAAACCTTCCCTGAAGGGCAACGCGGCGACAATCCGGGGAATTGTATCGAAATGTCACAAAAAAGACTTCGCTTTTTGATGCGCCGCAGACAAACCTTTCTCCGCCATTAAGAACATATTTTCAATGCGCCCAACGCCAGCTAAACTCGCTGGGATGCGGCCAGGGAACATTACGCCGCACAATCGGTCAAACTGGCACACCCACATTACAGGACAGAGGTTATGTTCAGGCAGTTGAAGAAAACGCTGGTGGCGACCGTGATCGCGTCGCTGACGCTGGGTTCGATAGGCCCTGCTTTTGCTGACTCCGCAGATACCCTGCCGGACATGGGGACCTCCGCAGGAAGCACGTTGTCAATTGGTCAGGAAATGCAGATGGGAGACTACTACGTCCGCCAGCTGCGCGGCAGCGCGCCGCTGATCAACGACCCTCTGTTGGTGCAATATATCAACGGACTGGGTATGCGTCTGGTGGCACACGCCAACTCGGTACGCACCCCGTTCCATTTCTATTTGATTAATAACGACCAGATCAACGCCTTCGCCTTCTTCGGCGGCAACGTGGTCCTCCACTCTGCCCTGTTCCGCTACTCTGATAATGAGAGCGAACTGGCCTCTGTCATGGCGCACGAAATCTCCCACGTGACCCAGCGGCATCTCGCCCGCGCAATGGAAGATCAGAAACGCAATGCGCCGCTGACCTGGGTCGGCGCGCTGGGTTCAATTCTGCTGGCGATGGCCAGCCCGCAGGCCGGGATGGCGGCGCTGACCGGCACGCTGGCCGGTACTCAGCAGGGCATGATCAGCTTCACCCGACAAAATGAAGAAGAAGCCGACCGGATTGGTATTCAGGTTCTGCAGCGTTCCGGATTTGACCCGCAGGCCATGCCGATGTTTATGGGCAAACTGCTTGATGAGTCGCGCTATTCGACGCGGCCGCCGGAAATGCTGCTCACTCACCCCCTGCCGGAAAGCCGGCTTGCCGATGCCCGTAACCGCGCCAACCAGATGCGCCCGGTGGTAGTGCAATCCTCCGCAGACTTCTATCTGGCGAAAGCGCGCACCCTCGGGATGTACACCAACGGTGACAATAAACTGGGCACCGATCTGCTGAGCGCCTGGGATAAAGGCAATATCCGTCAGCAGCATGCTGCGCAGTATGGCCGCGCCCTGCTGGCGATGGAAAGCAATAACTTTGACCAGGCACGCAAAGCGCTGCAGCCGCTGCTCAGCGCCGACCCGCAAAACGCCTGGTATCTCGACCTGGCCACCGATATCGACCTCGGGCAGAAGAAAACCAGCGACGCCATCAATCGCCTTAAAAATGCTCGCGAGCTACGCACGAATCCGGTGCTGCAGCTGAACCTGGCCAACGCCTTACTGCAGGGCGGACAGCCCGGGGAAGCGGCGACCATCCTGAATCGGTATACCTTTACCTATAAAGAGGATGGCAACGGCTGGGATCTGCTTGCCCAGGCGGAAGGCGCGCTGGGCAATCGTGACCAGGAGCTGGCGGCGCGGGCAGAAAGCATGGCGCTGGTCGGCCAGCTGGAGCAGGCGATTTCCCTGCTCAGCAGCGCCAGCTCGCAGGTGAAACTCGGTAGCCTGCAGCAGGCGCGTTACGATGCCCGTATCGATCAGCTACGCGATCTGCAGGCTCGCTTCCGTCCCTATCAAAAAATGTAAGGAGACCCCATGACCGACGTGGTAAAAATTTACCATAACCCACGCTGCTCCAAGAGCCGCGAAACGCTAAGCCTGCTGCAGAGTCACGGCATCGATCCCGAGGTGGTGCTCTATCTTGACACCCCGCCGAATGCCGATACGCTACGTCAGCTGCTGCAGCTGCTGGGTATGGAGAGCCCTCGCGAGCTCATGCGTCAGAAGGAGGATCTGTACAAATCGCTCAATCTTGCCGACCAGGCGCTTAGCGACGCAGCGCTGATTCAGGCCATGGTCGATAATCCGAAGCTCATCGAACGCCCGATCGTCGTCAGCCGCGGCCAGGCGCGTATTGGCCGGCCGCCGGAGCAGGTCCTCGAGATCGTGAGCTAACCCACCCGCGCCGCACTTTCGCGGCGCTTTTTTTACGTGGCTGATTCCAGATCTTCCACGCCAATCCCGCGCGCCCGCCGGGCGGTGTTAGTGTTCATCCATCACGCAATCCACTGGACGGATGAACATGAAAAAACCGACCCCCACGCCCCATGACGCCGTATTTAAGACCTACCTCTCCCATCCCGAAACCGCCCGTGATTTCCTGCAACTGTATCTGCCCAAGACGCTGCTTGAGGTGTGCGATCTGCGTACGCTGCATCTCGAGTCAGGACATTTTGTCGAAGACGATCTGCGTCCTTTTTATGCCGACATTTTGTATTCCCTGAAAACCACGGCGGGAGATGGCTATATTTATGCGCTGATCGAACACCAGAGCACGCCCGACCGGCATATGGCCTTTCGTCTAATGCGCTACGCCATTGCCGCCATGCAGCGCCATCTCGATGCCGGCCACGATCGCCTGCCGCTGGTGATCCCTGTCCTCTTCTACCATGGCCTGGTAAGCCCTTATCCATTCTCTCTTCGCTGGCTCGATGAATTCGCCGCCCCGGAACTGGCCAGCCGCCTTTATCACGAAGCGTTTCCGCTGGCGGACATTACCGTTATTCCGGATGACGATATTGCCACCCACCAGCGCATGGCGACGCTGGAGTTACTGCAAAAACATATTCGACAACGCGATCTGGCGCAGCTCCTCGACAAGCTCAGCGAATTATTATTGACTGGACTGGCGACGCAATCGCAGGTACAAGCCCTGATGCACTATCTGGTACAGGCAGGCAATACGCGCGAGCCAATCAAGTTCATTCGCGAACTGGCGTTACGTACGCCGCAGCACAAGGAGACGTTGATGACGATTGCGGAATATCTGGAACAACAAGGGCTGGAGCGGGGGCTGGCGCAAGGCCGTCAGGAAGGCCGAAAAGAAGAGGCGCAACGTATCGCCGCCGCCATGCTACACAGCGGCCTTCCGCGCGACCTGGTCGCCCGGTTAACCGGGCTGACGGAGCTGGAGCTGCCCCCGCTGACGGACTAAAGCTTAAGGATCTCTTTCACGAAGGGGATGGTCAGCTTACGCTGAGCGGTAATTGACGCATGATCCAGCTGGTCGAGGGTCATAAACAGCGAGCGCATCTCGCGATCCAGTCGCTTTAGCAAGAAGCGGCACACGTCTTCCGGCATTTCGAAGCCGCGAAGTCTGGCGCGCAGCTGCAGCGCCTGCAGTTTGTCTTCATCGGACAGCGGCTGCAGCTTGTAGATTTGCCCCCAGTCCAGCCGTGAGGCGAGATCCGGCAGACCAAGATTCAGTTGCCGCGGCGGCCGATCGCCGGTGATCAGCAGCCGGGTTTTGCCTGATTCCAGGATCCGGTTGTAGAGATTAAAGATAGCCATCTCCCAGGGCTCATCGCCGGCGACGCACTCGATGTTATCGATGCAGACCAGCGCCAGCTGTTCCATCCCCTCCAGCACCTCCGGCACAAACCACGTCCGTTTATCCAGCGGCACATAGCCCACCGCATCCCCGCGCTGGGAAAGCTCCGCGCAGGCGGCGTGTAACAGGTGGCTGCGACCTGCCCCTTCACGTGACCAGATATAAATGTACCCGCTGTGTTCCTGGCGTAGTACGTTCTGGAGGGCAGCAAGTAGGGAAGGATTATCACCCGGCCAGAAACTCGCGAAGGTTTCGTCGTCAGGAAGATACAGTGGCAAAGAGAGCTGTGCCGGTGCGTTCAGATGGACCTCAACATAGGCTTACAGAAAAACGCGAAGAGTTTACCACAGATTTAGGTCCGGAGAGAACCGGGCGGGATCGCCGCCCGGTCAGGAGATCGTTATTTAACCTCTTCGCTATCCGCCGCGTCGAGGACCACCTCTTCCGGACGCAGGACACTGATAAGCTTGAAAATCAGGCTGAGTGCGATGCCCACGATGGTCGCCAGCGCCATCCCTTTCAGCTCGGCGGCGCCAATGTGCACTTTAGCGCCGCTAACGCCGATGATCAGGATCACGGAGGTGAGGATCAGATTCTGCGCTTTACTGTAATCCACCTTCGATTCAATCAGTACGCGGATCCCCGAGGCGCCAATCACCCCGTACAGCAGCAGGGACACGCCGCCCATCACCGGCACCGGGATGATCTGGATAGCCGCCGCCAGTTTGCCGACGCAGGAGAGCAGAATCGCAATGATCGCCGCGCCGCCGATTACCCAGGTGCTGTAGACCCGGGTAATCGCCATCACACCGATATTTTCCCCGTAGGTGGTGTTGGGCGTCGAACCGAAGAAGCCGGAAACGATCGTCGACAGGCCGTTGGCAAACATCGAACGATGCAGGCCCGGGTCGCGGATCAGATCGCGCTTAACGATATTGGCGGTCACCACCAGATGCCCCACGTGCTCGGCAATCACCACCAGCGCGGCAGGCAGAATGGTGAAGATAGCAAACCACTCAAAGCGCGGGGTGTAGAAAGTCGGCAGCGCGAACCAGTGCGCCTCGGCGATCGGGGTGGTATCGACCACGCCCATCACAAACGACAGCGCATAGCCCACCAGCACGCCGATCAGGATCGGGATAATTGCCAGGAAGCCGCGGAACAGCACGGAGCCGAACACCGTCACCGCCAGCGTCACCATCGAGATAATAATGGTTTTACTGTCCGGTGACTGGCCGTCGGCTGGCAGCAGCCCAGCCATATTAGCCGCCACGCCCGCCAGTTCGAGGCCGATAACCGCCACGATGGCGCCCATCGCCGCCGGCGGGAACATCACATCCAGCCAGCCGGTACCCGCTTTTTTGACAATAAAGGAGACGATGCAGAACAGGACGCCGCACATAATAAAGCCGCCCAGCGCCACTTCGTAGCCCAGCGGCAACAGCAGCAGCACCGGGGAGATAAAGGCGAAACTCGATCCGAGATAGGCGGGAATTTTTCCTTTACAGATAAAGAGGTACAACAGCGTACCGATGCCGTTGAACAGCAGGACGGTGGCCGGGTTAATGTGGAACAGGATTGGCACCAGCACCGTTGCGCCAAACATGGCGAACAGGTGCTGCAAACTAAGCGGGATAGTCTGTAAAAGCGGCGGTCTTTCACTAACCCCGATAGCACGGCGCGTCATAATGTTTTCCTCTGAGATGGTTAGTTATGTGTGTTTTATTCAAAAAAAAGCCGACTCTCAAAGTCGGCTTATTTATCGTTATTCGATTATTTCGTTCCAAAAATCTTGTCGCCGGCATCGCCGAGGCCGGGAATGATGTATCCATGTTCATTCAGCCCCTTATCGACAGAGGCGGTGTACAGTTCAACGTCCGGGTGCGCTTTCTCCAGCGCGGCAATCCCTTCCGGTGCCGCCACCAGTACCAGCACCTTGATGCTGGAGCAGCCGGCGTTTTTCAGCAGATCGATTGTGGCGATCATCGACCCACCGGTGGCCAGCATCGGGTCAACCACCAGCGCCATACGCTCATCAATGTTGGACACCAGCTTCTGGAAGTAAGGCACCGGCTCGAGGGTTTCTTCGTTGCGATAGATACCGACCACGCTAATACGCGCGCTCGGCACGTGCTCCAGCACCCCTTCCATCATGCCGAGGCCGGCGCGCAGGATAGGCACAACGGTAATTTTCTTGCCCTTGATCTGCTCGACTTCCACCGGACCGTTCCAGCCTTCAATAGTGACTTTCTCAGTCTCCAGATCGGCGGTGGCTTCATAAGTCAGTAAGCTGCCCACTTCTGAGGCGAGTTCACGGAAGCGTTTGGTGCTGATGTCGTGCTCGCGCATCAGGCCCAGCTTGTGTTTGACGAGTGGGTGTTTGACTTCCACAATCTTCATTCTCTTTCTCCTCTGAGGGGCAGCCACAAAAAAAATCGCGGGATTATACCGCTTTTTTCGGATTAGGCCATACCCATCTTGCTTGACGTATATCAAGCAAAGTGATTTAGAGACAAAAAAACCGGAGGCGAGGCTCCGGCTTAGCTGCGGGTGCAGTCCATACGCTTACGCGGGCCTACGTGTATTGTAGGTCGGTTAAGCGTTAGCGCCACCCGACTACGACAGGTTCTCCCCGTTGCTGGCAATCACCTGCTGATACCAGGCAAACGACTTTTTCCGGCTACGGGCCAGCGTGCCGTTCCCTTCATTATCTTTATCGACATAAATGAAGCCGTAGCGTTTTTTCATTTCCCCCGTCCCGGCGGAAACCAGATCGATGCAGCCCCACGGAGTGTAACCCATCAGGTCGACACCATCCTCGACCACCGCCTTTTTCATCTCCGCGATATGGGCGGAGAGATAATCGATACGATACTGGTCATTGACGCTGCCGTCCGCTTCACGGACATCGATCGCGCCAAAACCATTTTCGACAATAAACAGCGGCAACTGGTAGTGATCCCAGAACCAGTTCAGCGAATAGCGCAGGCCAACCGGATCAATCTGCCATCCCCAGTCCGACTTTTTCACATACGGGTTGGAGACCAGGCTGGTGGTTTCATCATAGTCGAGCAAGGGGTTATCTTCGGTGGCTTTGGTGGCGAACGACATATAGTAGCTAAAACCAATGTAGTCGACACAGCCCTCGGTTAGCGCCTGGCGATCGGCCTCGGTGATATCGAGGGTAAAGCCGCGGCGGGCAAAATAGTTGAGCAGATGCTGCGGGTAGCGGCCACGCACGTGGACGTCGGTGAACCAGTAACGACGGTGCATGGCGTTCATCGCCATCATCATATCGTCCGGCGCGCAGGTCAGCGGGTAGATCGGACACATAGCGATCATGCAGCCAATCTGCAGCGCCGGATTGATCTCACGCGCCGCTTTTACCGCCAGGGCGCTGGCTACCAGCTCATAATGGGCAGCCTGGTACATCACCGGCTCCCGGTCTTCACCCGGTAAATACTTCAGGCCGGAGTTGGTGAAGGGGGCAAAGTCCTCATGGAAGTTGGCCTGGTTGTTGATCTCGTTAAAGGTCATCCAGTACTTCACTTTATGCTGATAGCGGGTGAAGACGACCCTGGCGAAACGCACGAAAAAGTCGATCAGCTTGCGGTTGCGCCAGCCGCCGTACTCGGTGACCAGGTGATAAGGCATTTCAAAATGCGACAACGTAATGACTGGCTCAATACCGTGTTTCAGACACTCATCGAACAGATCATCGTAAAACTGCAGGCCAGCCTCGTTCGGCTCCAGCTCATCGCCCTGCGGGAAAATACGCGTCCAGGCAATCGAGGTGCGGAAACATTTGAAGCCCATCTCGGCAAACAGCGCCAGGTCCTCCGGGTAACGATGATAAAAATCGATCGCCTCATGGTTCGGGTAGTTTTTCCCCGCCACCACCCCGTCAGTGATTTCCCGCGGCACGCCGTGAGCGCCAGCGGTCATCACGTCCGCGACGCTGATCCCCTTGCCACCTTCCTGCCAGCCGCCCTCTAACTGATGCGCCGCAACCGCGCCGCCCCACAGAAAACCTTCTTTAAATCCGGACATAGTCTCTCCCTAATGTCGATCGTCGCCAGGCGAACGATAGTGCTGATTGAAATGGTAAACCGCGCCAATCAGGCCGGCATCGTTGCCGTGACTGACGGTATCGAGATAGTCGGCAATGCCGAACCAGGCCAGATGCTCCTTTAGCAGCGCCAGAAACCCTGGACGTTCCACAATGCCGCCGCCGATAAATATGGTCTGCGGATCGAAGATATTGACGAGGTTATAGAGGCCCTGACCGAGGCCATTGAAGAACTCGGCGACCAGTCGCTGGCAGGCCGGGTCGCCGGCGTCATAACGGTCGAAAATCATTTCGCCAGTCACACTGTCCAGCGGCGCGCCAATATGTTCCGCATAGCGATGGCGCAGCACCCGCAGGGTGCAGTTCTCATTCATCGAATAGCGACGAGGATCGCGTCCGCCGGGACGGTCGGTGAGCATATAGCCGAATTCGCCGGCACGAAAACGCGCCCCGTGGATCAGCTGGTGTTGGCAATAAATCGCCCCACCAATGCCGGTGCCAATGGTGAGTACCAGAAAATTGGCCATCTCTGCCGCTTTGCCCTGCCAGCGCTCGGCCAGCAGCACACAGTTAGCGTCATTTTCCACCGCGACCGGCAGCCCTGTTCGGGCCTCGAGCCACGCTTTCATGGCGAAGTTATCAAATCGACGAATAGCGCCGCCCATGGTGATAAAGCCGCTATGCGGGTCGACATAGCCTGGCGCGCTAACGGCGATACCGCCGCAAGAGGGATGAGCCGCCAGCCACGACAGCATCGTCTGTAAGATGTGCTCACCATCGCTGTCATTGATTGACTGCTTCGCGGTTTCCAGCAGCCTGCCGTCCTGAGCCATCACGCCCATCTTTAACGCGGTGCCACCAATATCAAATGCCGCAATCTCCATTCATCCCTCCCCTGGCGTGCATAAATAACCGATCTAACGCGCGGCGAATCACCACAGAAACCGGTTTCAGTCGTATGATGAGGATTCCTTTACGCTGAGGCAAGCACAAGACTGTACCCGGTTTCATTTTCGTGAGCAGTATCAAATTTAACCATTCATCAGCGGTTTTACGCCAACTGTAAAGCAGGCTCGCAAACGTTTGCTTTCCCTGTTAGAATTGCGCCGATTTTTCTTGCTTACCGCAAACGCGTGGAGACTTCGCAGTGACCGATAAAACCTCTCTCAGCTATAAAGATGCCGGCGTGGATATTGATGCAGGCAACGCTCTCGTCGACCGTATTAAGGGCGTGGTGAAGAAAACCCGTCGCCCGGAAGTGATGGGGGGACTGGGCGGATTCGGCGCGCTGTGCGCACTGCCGCAGAAATACCGCGAGCCGGTACTGGTCTCCGGCACCGACGGCGTCGGTACCAAGCTGCGTCTGGCAATGGATCTGAAGCGTCACGACACTATCGGCATCGATCTGGTCGCTATGTGTGTGAACGACCTGGTGGTTCAGGGTGCTGAGCCGCTGTTTTTCCTGGATTATTACGCGACCGGTAAACTGGACGTCGATACCGCGGCCAGCGTCATTAACGGCATCGCCGAAGGCTGCCTGCAGTCCGGTTGCGCGCTGGTAGGGGGTGAAACCGCTGAGATGCCAGGGATGTATCACGGTGACGATTACGACGTAGCGGGTTTCTGCGTCGGGGTGGTGGAAAAATCAGAAATCATCGACGGCAGCAAAGTGGCCGACGGCGACGTGCTGGTGGCGCTGGCCTCCAGCGGCCCGCATTCCAACGGCTACTCGCTGGTACGTAAAATTATCGAAGTCAGCGGCGTCGACCCGCAGACCACCGACCTTGACGGCAAACCGCTGGCCGACCATCTGCTGGCGCCGACCCGCATCTATGTGAAATCGGTGCTCGATCTGATCGCCAGCGTCGACGTCCACGCTATCGCCCACCTGACCGGCGGCGGCTTCTGGGAAAACATCCCGCGTGTGCTGCCGGACAACACCCAGGCGGTGATTGATGAGTCCTCCTGGCAGTGGCCATCCGTCTTCAACTGGCTGCAAACCGCGGGTAACGTCAGCCAGCATGAGATGTACCGCACCTTTAACTGCGGCGTGGGGATGGTTATTGCCCTGCCGGCAGCGGAAGCGGACAAAGCGATTGCTCTGCTGAACGAGAAAGGTGAAAGCGCGTGGAAAATCGGGTATATCAAAGCCTCCGATTCCGAACAGCGTGTGGTCATTGCATGAAAAACATCGTGGTGCTGATTTCCGGTAGCGGCAGCAATTTGCAGGCGATCATCGACGCCTGCGGCCGGAAACAGATAAACGGCACCCTGCGTGCGGTATTCAGTAACAAGGCCGATGCGTTCGGCCTTGAGCGCGCGCGCGCGGCCGGCATTCCAGCCCATGCACTGGCGCAAAGTCAGTTTGCCGACCGGGAAGCGTTCGATCGTCAGCTGATGCATGAAATCGACGCCTACGCCCCGGATCTGGTGGTACTGGCGGGCTATATGCGTATCCTCAGCCCGGCATTCGTCAGCCACTATCAGGGACGCCTGCTCAATATTCATCCTTCGTTACTGCCGAAGTACCCTGGCCTGCACACCCATCGCCAGGTGCTGGAGAACGGTGACGAGGAGCACGGCACCTCGGTGCATTTCGTCACCGATGAGCTCGACGGTGGGCCAGTTATCCTGCAGGCCAAAGTGCCGGTCTTCGCCGGCGATAGCGAAGATGAGGTCACGGCGCGGGTTCAGACCCAGGAACATGCCATTTATCCGCTGGTCATTAGCTGGTTCGTCGATGGGCGTCTGCGTATGGAAGGCAACCACGCCTGGCTGGATGAGCGACAGCTTCCCCCCCAGGGTTATGCCGCCGAAGAATAAACCCCAGCCCTGCGTTTCCACACCGCGGGGCTTTTTTTTTTCATTAAAATTGTTTATTAATCAATCATCTCACAGAAATATTTCTTCTTACTGTCATATTGTTGTGACACAGTAAATCGCTATGCAGAAAAATTCGTCATAATAGTCTACGTCCTGTGAGTAAAACGGAGTGTGAGCGGTAATGGGCCAGGAAAAGCTATACATCGAAAAAGAACTCAGCTGGTTGTCTTTTAACGAGCGCGTGCTGCAGGAAGCGGCGGACAAGAGTAACCCGCTGATTGAGCGCATGCGCTTCTTAGGGATCTACTCCAACAACCTTGATGAATTTTACAAAGTACGCTTCGCCGAGCTTAAGCGGCGGATTATTATCAGTGAAGAACAAGGCAGTACCGCCCATTCTCGCCACCTGTTAGGCAAAATTCAGGCCCGGGTTCTGAAGGCCGACCAGGAATTTGATAGTCTGTACAACGAACTGCTGCTGGAGATGGCGCGTAACCAGATTTTCCTCATCAACGAACGTCAGCTGTCCGTCAATCAGCAGGCCTGGCTGCGCAACTACTTCAAGCAGTATTTACGCCAGCACATCTCGCCGATCCTGATTAACCGTGAAACCGACCTCGTGCAGTTTCTGAAAGATGATTACACCTATCTGGCGGTGGAGATTATCCGCGGGGAAAACATCAACTATGCCCTGCTGGAAATCCCGTCAGATAAAGTGCCGCGCTTCGTGAATCTGCCGCCGGAAGCGCCGCGCCGTCGCAAACCGATGATTTTACTGGATAACATCCTGCGCTATTGCCTGGATGATATTTTTAAAGGCTTCTTCGATTACGATGCGCTGAACGCCTACTCGATGAAGATGACCCGTGACGCCGAGTACGATCTGGTGCATGAAATGGAGTCGAGCCTGATGGAGCTGATGTCTTCCAGCCTCAAGCAGCGCCTGACCGCCGAGCCGGTTCGCTTCGTCTACCAGCGCGATATGCCGGACGCGATGGTCGAAATGCTGCGTGATAAGCTCTCCATTTCCAACTATGACTCAATGCTGCCGGGTGGTCGCTACCACAACTTTAAAGACTTTATCGGTTTCCCGAATGTCGGTAAGGCCAATCTGGTGAATAAACCCATGCCGCGTTTGCGTCATCTGTGGTTTGATAAATTCCGCAACGGCTTCGACGCCATTCGCGAACGCGATGTGCTGCTCTACTACCCCTATCACACTTTTGAGCACGTGCTGGAGCTGCTGCGCCAGGCCTCGTTCGACCCCAGCGTACTGGCGATCAAAATCAACATCTACCGGGTGGCCAAGGATTCGCGCATCATCGACGCGATGATCCACGCCGCCCACAACGGTAAAAAAGTGACCGTGGTGGTGGAGCTGCAGGCGCGCTTCGATGAAGAAGCCAACATTCACTGGGCGAAACGCCTGACGGAAGCGGGGGTCCACGTGATCTTCTCCGCGCCGGGGCTGAAGATCCACGCCAAGCTGTTCCTTATCTCACGTAAGGAAGGCGATGAAGTGGTGCGCTACGCCCACATCGGCACCGGAAACTTCAACGAAAAGACCGCGCGGATCTACACCGACTATTCACTGTTAACCGCCGATGCGCGCATTACCAATGAAGTCCGCCGCGTGTTTAACTTTATCGAAAACCCCTACCGCCCGGTAAGCTTCGATTACCTGCTGGTGTCGCCGCAGAACTCGCGCCGTCTGCTGTATGAGATGATCGACCGCGAGATCGCCAATGCGCAGAACGGGCAACCGTCCGGGATTACGCTGAAGCTGAACAACCTGGTGGATAAAGGGCTGGTGGACAGACTGTACGCCGCCTCCAGCTCCGGCGTGCCGGTCAATCTGTTGATCCGCGGCATGTGCTCGCTGATCCCTGGACTGGAAGGTATCAGTGAAAATATTCGCGTCATCAGCATTGTCGACCGTTTCCTGGAGCACGACCGGGTCTACTGTTTTGAAAATGGTGGCGATAAACAGGTCTGGCTCTCCTCTGCCGACTGGATGACGCGTAATATTGATTATCGTATTGAAGTTGCCGCTCCCCTGCTTGATCCACGTCTGAAGCAGCGGGTACTGGATATTTTTGATATCTTGTTCAACGATACGGTAAAAGCGCGCTATCTTGATAAAGAACTGAGTAATCGCTATGTGCCGCGCGGCAATCGCCGTAAAGTACGCGCACAAATGGCGATTTACGATTATCTCAAATCACTCGAACAACCCGACTAACCTATGCCACTAAACGAAAAAACCCCTCGGCCGCAGGAATTCGCTGCGGTCGACCTTGGTTCGAACAGTTTTCATATGGTGATCGCCCGTGTCGTCGATGGCGCCATGCAGATCATTGGACGCCTGAAACAACGCGTACATCTGGCCGATGGCCTCGATGAAAACTCGGTGTTGAGCGAAGAAGCCATGACCCGCGGGCTGAACTGCCTGTCGCTGTTTGCCGAACGTCTGCAGGGGTTCTCCCCCTCCAGCGTTTGCATCGTCGGAACGCATACGCTGCGTCAGGCGACCAACGCGGCAGAGTTTCTTAAACGCGCTGAAAAAGTGATCCCCTACCCGATCGAGATCATCTCCGGTAATGAAGAAGCGCGCCTGATTTTTATGGGCGTTGAGCATACGCAGCCGGAACGCGGACGCAAACTGGTGATTGACATCGGCGGTGGTTCAACCGAGCTGGTTATCGGTGAAGATTTCGAGCCCCGGCTGGTAGAAAGCCGCCGCATGGGCTGCGTGAGCTTCTCGCAGGCCTACTTCCCCGGCGGAACCATCAACAAAGAGAATTTCCAGCGTGCTCGCCTGGCGGCGGTCCAGAAGCTGGAGACGCTGGCCTGGCAGTTCCGTATTCAGGGCTGGACCGTGGCGCTGGGCGCCTCCGGCACCATCAAAGCCGCGCAGGAAGTACTGGTGGCCATGGGTGAGAAGGACGGATTTATAACGCCAGAGCGCCTCGAAATGCTGGTCAGTGAGCTGTTAAAGCATAAAAACTTCGACGCGCTCAGTCTGCCCGGTCTCTCTGAAGATCGCAAAGCGGTCTTTGCCCCCGGGCTGGCGATTCTGTGCGGCGTGTTTGACGCGCTGGCCATTAAAGAGCTTCGTCTGTCCGATGGGGCGCTGCGCGAAGGCGTGCTGTACGAAATGGAAGGCCGCTTCCGCCATCAGGATATTCGCAGCCGTACAGCACAGAGCCTGGCGAATCAGTACAATATCGATCGCGAACAGGCGCGCCGGGTGCTGGAAACCACCACCCATATGCTCGAGCAGTGGCAGGAGCAGAATCCCAAGCTGGCCAATCCGCACCTCGCGGCGCTGCTGAAGTGGGCGGTGATGCTCCATGAGGTGGGACTGAATATCAACCACAGCGGCATGCATCGCCACTCGGCCTATATTTTGCAGAACAGCGACCTGCCGGGTTTCAACCAGGAGCAGCAGATGCTGATGGCCACCCTGGTGCGCTATCATCGCAAAGCGATAAAACTCGACGACCTGCCGCGCTTTACGTTGTTCAGGAAAAAGCAGTTTCTGCCGCTGATCCAGCTGCTGCGCCTGGGCGTGCTGCTGAATAACCAGCGTCAGGCCACCACGACACCGCCAACCCTGCGGCTGCAAACGGAAGCTCACCACTGGACGCTGACGTTTCCGCACGACTGGTTTAGCCAGAACGCGCTGGTGCTGCTGGATCTGGAAAAAGAGCAGCAGTACTGGGAAGGCGTGCCTGAGTGGCTGCTGAAGATCGCTGAAGAAGAGCCAGACGCCTGACCAAATCGGTGGATATCATCAGAGCCGGGCCATCGCGCCCGGCTTTTTATTACTTCAGGCGGTCATCCCCTCCGCCAGTTGCGCCAGGGGAACCGGTACGCCGATATCATAACCCTGCATATAATCGATCCCCAACTCGATTACCGCCTGGCGTATCTCCGGCGACTCCACATATTCGGCCACCACCTGCATGTTCTTCATGCGCGCCAGACGACAAATAGAGTCCACCACCTGGTAATCGAGACTGCTGGCAAGCAGATTGCGAATAAAGCTGCCGTCAATCTTCAGGATGTCGACGTTCATGGTTTTCAGGCGAGCATAGCTGGCGTAGCCAGTACCGAAATCATCAATCGCCACCCGGCAGCCCAACGCCCGCAGATGCTCTAATGTCTGACAGACCAGTTCCGGGTTACTGAGCGCATAGTTCTCGGTTAGCTCGAAAATAATCTGCCAGGGCTCTATGTTGTAAGTCTGCAGCAGATCTTCCACCTCCCGGGGAAACTGGCTGCGGCTCAGAGAAACAGGAGAGAGATTGACCGCAAGCCGCAGGCCAGGCAGCGCCTGCCGGTTGGTATCCATAAAGTCCAGCGTGTGCTTGATGACCCACTGATCCACTCGTGAGGAAAGGCCAAATTCGTGCGCCACCGGCAGGAACGCGTTTGGCCCGATCAGTTCACCCGACTCTCCTTGCATTCGCAGCAAAACTTCGTGGTAGCGATCGCCACGAATGCCCTGAATAGGCTGCGCCATCAGGACAAAATGGTCTTGTTCCAGCGCCTTGAGGATGCGGTTCATCATCACGACTTTATCTTTCAGATCCTGCTGAACATGACCGGCGCCACGGCGCTGCATATTTTCCGGATGACCGCTGGCCAGCGACATGTCGGCAATGGTGTTCAGCTCACCAAGCAGCAGATACAGATGCTTGACCGGCGAACGAACGTTGCAGTAGCTCATGCCAATCCGCGGCTGCAGGGGAACCCCATCCCAGTGAAAACGAAACTGCCGCAGGGAACGGTCAATTAAGTGAATGCGTGCCTGGTGCCCCTCACTGTTGAGGCGAAAAACTAAATCATGGCCGGCAAGGTGATAAACCGCCTCATTAGGCTGCAGCAGCGCGCTCAGGTGGTTCGCCAGCATTTGCTTATACTGAATGCGTAACAATACGCCGTAATGGCGCCCCAGCAGCTCCAGTTCAGGAATACGTAGAAAACACAACGTCGACCAGCTCGTACTGTTGAGCGCCCGGCTCAACGCCCGCAGATTAGGCATGTGTACGACCGGGTCAAGGAATGCCATCTGCCGGACGCGAGCGTAGATCAACCGCTGCTGTGTCGCCAGCATCGCCGTATAGGCAACAATAAACGAAAATACCAGATAGCTTGAGGAGGTGATTGCCAGCTGTGTGTTATAGCTCGGATACACCGGTAAATAGCGGTAATGAAAATGAATTACGGTGATCAGCACTGGCGTCCAGATCAGCGAGATAAAGCGATAGCCAAAACGCATCGCCCCCCAGAGCATCACAGGCATAAGCAATGACAATGTATAATTCGTGCTAAATATTGTGCTGGTATTATTTAATGGCATCAATAATAACCCGAGCAACAAAATTAATATTGCCACCCAGCAAAAGATTTCCAGCTTTTTTATTTTTGGATCAATTTGTAACCGAATTTGCGAAATAAAGCCGCGAACATGAAAAGGATTACGAATGATCCGCAGCAGCAAATAACACAACGGTACCCCCGTCAGACATCCCACCATCAGCGCCTGAAAGGTAATTAACGACCGTAAACTAAACGGCGTAATGCCGGTCATCTCCGTCGTGCGCGGATGAAGGCCCAGATATTCGGCGATCTGGGACAGAATCAGAAAAATGACCGAGGGGAGTAGCATTTGCCAGAACAGACGATGCGGCATCAGTTTGACGTTACCATGCGAAACCTGCTGGCGTCGCGGTACAAAAATACGGTATCCGCCCCAGCAGAGCACGCAGGGAATGAGAAAATGGAATAACATGCCTATCGCCTGCTCGGGCGCCATGCCGTTGGCCAGAGTTAACAACAGGCCGATAATAATGCCCGGAATTGCCGCCCAGCCAAAAAACATCATCAGGCTGAGAACCAGCGCCAGGGGAAGATAATACAGGAATACCATATGACCATTCAGCATGGTAAATGTATTCGCCCATCTGGCAAGAGGTAATAACAGCGTTGGCAGGATAAGCGGCAAGGCCCACCATTTGTCACGATATTGTTGATAGTATTTTAATAAATTCATAGGTGCTCTACAGAGAGCCTCTGCTCCCGCGAGGCATATTCAGGCAGGCATCCAACCACCCCATGCTGACCGTAAAAGTAATAACGATACGGTAATGTCCGCTGATTTTAGTGGTCAAGAGAATGAGTCAGTTGATATAAATCAACAAATATCGACACCAACATTAATAAAACTTATTTTTACCTCGTTTCACGGCTAATAAAGTGAGCATGTAAATACGATGATTATCTTATATAACATTAATTAATGTTTTCACTGCGGCACTTTTACATCTGCATCAATTGACCCCACCTCGTTCCTGTGCCTTAATACCCCCATCGCCCATCTTCGGGTATACTTCAAGGAACCTTTTGTGAGTCAGGCACCCAGTATGCGCAAACGACATCGATTTAACCGTCGCATGACCCGTATCGTACTGCTTATCAGCTTTCTCTTCTTCTTTGGACGTTTTGTCTACTCCTCCATCGGCGCCTGGTACCATCATCAGGATAAAAAAGCCTCGCAGGAGTCAACGCTTACCGTCGAGCCCACTGCCCGCGAGTAGCCCTTCATCTGAGACGGAAAGCGTCCTCCGCAGACTGAGCCCATTTTCAATGCAACATCTCTGTTGAGGTCTGTTTTGCCACCCGCGATTCATACGCGAACGGCCTGCAGCAGGCGTAGTAATGCCACGATACCTTTTGTCACGATTTTGTCCTGACGCATGACGATCGCCAGCTATCGAAACCGCCGCGGCACAGGCAGGGTAACCAACCCGAGCCAGAGCTGGTTCACCTCCACCGCCCGGATGCTATCCAGCATATTGCCGGTCGTCCCCCTCACGTTCACCGCCGGTCTGTAAAAACGGCTCCAGCTGAAGCACCTGCAGGCTGCCGGTGACTGGCACGGGTGCATGGAGCGAGTAACGTGCAGGCCGAACGTGTTGAAAAATAGTCAACAACGGCCACTGACCAATCGATAATAAAAAACGGGTTGCCAGAACAAGAAATGACACATTCACAGTGCACCGTGATATCTCCGCCTGCGCGTTTAGCGATATGGCATAAATTCATTCACCATGCAAATTACTCACCATGATAATATTCATAATAATCATTAATAACGGCGATCGATTCGCTGAAATATAAGCATTTACCCTCGCATCGCGAAAAATAACGATACCTACTGTATTTTTCGCTTGCATAATGAACCCAAAAATAAAGCCAGTTGCCATCGGTAACAATAACCACACCTCCGGAAACACTATTAGCTTTACTCTTTCTTCGTCGAAAACGTACGAGCATAGCAAAGAATGGGCGCTAATTTTAATACCGTAGCAAAACCCGGTGGCAACAGATGTAATCTGGCCTGTCGGTATTGTTTCTATCTGGAAAACGAGGTCCCCCGTCCCGGGGATACCGCCATGGACGACCGCACGCTGGAGGCGTACATTCACAACACCATTTTATCAACCCCAGCAGAAAACGTGGAGTTCTGCTGGCAGGGCGGCGAACCCACTCTATGCGGTCTGGATTTTTTTGAAAAAGTGGTTAACCTCCAGCAGCGTTATCGCGGTAACAAAACTATCGCTAATAGCCTGCAAACAAACGGCATCTTGCTGAACGATAAATGGGCTCGCTTTTTGCGCCGCCACGGATTTCTGGTCGGATTATCCATTGACGGCCCTGCGTCTCTCCACGACACCTGGCGTACGACACGCTGCGGAAAACCCTCCTGGACAAGAGTCGTGCAGGCCATAGATTGCCTGCAGCGGCATAACGTCCCGATTAATGCCATGGTAGTGGTCAGTCGTTCGTCGGAAAGCCAGGGAAAAAGCCTCTATCGCTGCCTGAGTCGTGAACTACATCTCCATCATCTACAGTTTATTCCTCTCGTAGCCCCCTCTGCTCCCTGGTCAGTTACCCCTGCGGGTTGGGGCAAATTTCTGAGCAGTGTTTTCGACGACTGGCTGGAAAATGATGTCGGCAAGGTATTTATCCAGTATTTCGATAATCTGCTCGGCGTGTGGGCCGGCCAGCCCGCCACGCTCTGTACGATGCAACCTGTATGCGGGCAGAGTTTACTGGTGGAGCAAAACGGCGATGTGTACAGCTGCGATCACTTTGTTTCTGCGGAATATAAGCTGGGTAATCTGAAGCAGGATGCGATGGCGGCGATGGCGAACTCGCCATTTCAGCAACAGTTCGGGAAGCGAAAAGCCCAACTCTCTGCCCGCTGTCAGGGCTGTCACTGGCGCTTTGCCTGTCACGGGGGATGCCCTAAACACCGTATTTTGACGCATGACGACGAGGCGCAGAACTTTCTGTGTCACGGTTATTTAACTTTTTTCCGCCATATCACGCCCTATATGAATGTCATGAGAAGGCTTTTATTAAATTGCCAACCGCCCAACCTCATTATGAGTCTTATCCCGGAGATTCGGCAAAATATATTAAAATTAACGGAGTCTGAAGATGAAAGAACCAAATAAAATAGATGGAAATCGCCGCGATCTCCTCAAAGGTTTGGGGATTGCTGCTGTCGTTAGCCTGTTACCAGAAACGGGAAGCGCCAGGCAAAATAATACCGCCCCGAAAGCGGAATGGGATATTCCTTTCACCGGCGAGATCCCAGACACAATGCCCGAAGGCTACAATATTTTATTGATAACCTGCGATCAGGAACGTTATTTCGATCGGTATCCCTTTCCGGTGCCAGGCCGGGAGCGCTTGATGAAAACCGGCATAACCTTTACCCACCATCAGAATACCGCTAACGTTTGTACACCATCGCGCTCTGTCATGTACACCGGCCTGCATATGCCGCACACCAGGATGTTCGATAATCTTGGCTTCCCGTGGATGAATTACGATCTGGATCCTGAATTACGCACGGTGGGCCACATGATGCGTGAGCTGGGTTATTACACCGCGTATAAAGGGAAATGGCATCTTACCCGGGAGATCGATCAGCCAGTCGCCGGTCAATCGGTAGAAGAAATGGACCTGGGCGATATCCCGACGCCGCGACTGCATCAAATTATGGAAAAGTATGGTTTCTCTGATTATCACGGCATTGGCGATGTGATTGGTAAAAGTAAGGGCGGCTATTTCTTTGACTCAGTCACCACGGGGCAGACCATTAGTTGGCTACGTAACACTGGCCGCCCGCTGAATGATGAAAATAAGCCCTGGTTCGCGGCAGTAAACCTGGTTAACCCCCACGATGTGATGTTTATCGACACCGATGAGCATGGCGAGCAGGTGCAGTGGAAAGGCCCAATGGATAAAGAAAACCACACCCTGCTGCCAACCCAACCCCCACACAACCAAATCTATCAGCAAAGCTGGCCAGACTATCCGCTGCCTGCGAATCGCCATCAACCCCTGGACGAGCCAGGCAGACCTGCCGCCCATAAAGAGTACCAGAATGCCAGGGCGGTGATGGAGGGACAGTTCCCGGATGAAGACCGGCGCTGGCGCAAATTACTGGATTATTATTTCAACTGTATTCGCGATAACGACCAGCATCTTGAGGCGATCCTCAATGAACTTGATAATCTTCAACTGACGCAAAATACCATCATCGTCTTTACCGCCGACCATGGGGAACTCGGAGGCTCTCATCAGATGCATGGTAAAGGTTCCTCGGTGTATAAAGAGCAGATCCATGTGCCAATGATCATCCGCCATCCGGCGTATCCGGGAAATATCCGCTGCAATAGTTTAACTAATCATCTGGATTTAGTACCGACACTGATTGGCCTGACTGGACGCGATCGCTCGCTGCGAGAGAAAGTGCTGGAGGGCAGAAAAGGCCGGGATATGAGCCCCTTACTGGCGCATCCTGAGCAAGCGGGCTTAAATGCGCTGCGTCCGGGTTCGCTTTATTGTTACGGCATGATCCTGTATATGGATGCACAATACACGGCAAAATTCAGAAAGCTGGCTGGAGAAAAGCTGCCGCACGATCAATTTAAAAAAGCGATCGCGTCACTCCATCCTGATTTTTCCCATCGCTCAGGGATCAGGATGATCAACGATGGACACTATAAATTTGCCCGCTACTTTTCGCTAAAGCAGCATCATATTCCTGCTACCCTGGCTGAGCTGCTGGAGAATAATGATGTTGAACTTTTCGATCTGGTTAACGACCCCGAAGAAAATCATAACCTCGCCAGAGAGCCAGAGAAGTACCGGGATCTGTTAATGAGAATGAACGATAAACTCAATCAACTCATTGCCGCAGAGATTGGCGAAGATGATGGCAGCTATATGCCCCCCTTTGAAGGCGGCCAGTGGGATCTGACGGCGGCCCAGATGCATCAATATATGCGCGATTAGCGCACGCCGCTCAGCAGAAATCAGGTGATGTAGTCGATAAAAAAACCCTCTGTAGAGACAGAGGGTTTCGTTTCATTCAGCTAACGCCGGGAATTATTCACATTCTATTACTAACTTGTAAGTATCCCGCATAATCGTGCCATTCATATTTAGAGATCATCCGGCATAATCAATCTGCCAACGAAGGAGATCGCTATCGTCAATGCCTGATAAGCGGTTGAAGTCGGAAGAATCGTTAAACATGTCTGCCAAGAGGCCGGTATATCTGAAGCCACCTTGTACAACTGGAAGTCCAGATACGGTGGCATGGAAGCTTCTGAAATTAAAAAAATCAAGGATCTTGAGGACGAGAATCGTCATCTCAAACAGATATTTGCCGACCTAAGCCTGGAGAACCGGGCACTGAAAGACGTTATCGAAAAAAGCTTTAAAACCAGCCTTTAAGCGTGAGCTGTTCACTCATCTCGTAACGACGTTCGGACTCAATATTCGTCAGGCCTGCCGGAGTCTCAATCTAAGCAGAACGGCTTACCATTACCACCCGGATACCACGCGTGATGAACCCATTATTGCCGCCCTGCAGGCAGCGGCTGAGCAATACCCACGATACAGTTTTCCGAAGCTTTACCAGGTTCTGCTACGGCAGGGATACCCGCGGAATCACAAAAGGCTTTACTGTATTTACTGTCTGCTGAAGCTGATTTTTGACGTAAGGGCAAACAACAGCTGCAGGTACGCAATCCCTCACCACTGGCTACGCCGAAAACGCTGAACCAGAGCTGGTCTGCCGATTTTATGCATGATGTGCTGACCTGTGGCCGTCGTTTTCGCACGTTCAATGTCGTTGATGACTTTAACCGTGAGGCGTTGTCGATTGAAATAGATCTGAATCTGCCATCTCCGCGAGTAGTCTGTGTGCTCGACATGATCGCGGAAAACCGCGGTTATCCGGTCATGCTGCGCATGGAAAATGGTCCGGAATTTATCTCTCTGGCGCTGGCTGAATGGACAGAGAAGCATACAGTAAACTAGAGCTTATCCAGCCGGGTAAGCCGAAACAAAACTCTTTCATTGAGCGTTTTAACAGGTCATATCGTAAAGAAATACTCGATTTTTATCTGTTCAGAACGCTGAATGAAGTACGTGAAATGACGGGAAAATGGTTATCAGAATACAACTGTGAGCGTCCGCATGAATCGCTGAACAGTATGACACTGGAGGAATACCGACAGCACTATAATTTGGCTGAAACTCAAAAAATGCACGGGACTAAAACGAGTCTATTTACATTGAGGCTTATTGGGTATATAAATCTTATTGAATAGAGAATAGGTTTGGAATACGCTTAAGCAATTCGCGACAGCAGTCCATTAGTAATGCGTTATACAAAAATATTAAGGAGTACCAGTGGTATTCAGTAAATTTGCAAAAAAGCAAAATGCGGCACTTTTTCTAGGTGCTCCAGAAGCAGAAGCAGAATCGCTGCCGACTTCTAAAGTATCATTATTTGATGTTTATGAAGATCATCACGATTTGTTCGGTGAACTGTCGAACGAAAAATTTATCGTTGTCGGTCGAAAAGGGTGTGGGAAAAGTGCATTTGCTGAGTATGCATACACCCTATCAAAAGGAGATGCAAATCTGTTCTGCTCTTTTATTCGACAAGATGTTGTCAATATGGAAACTCTTGTTCAAATAGGTGCTGTCGAAGGTAATGAGTCACATAGCAAAGAATATTTGTTCAAATGGTTAATCTATACACATATATTGAAATTATTCTTTGAAAATGAAGCATCCCAGGATGCAAAACAATTTGGATTATTAAAAGAATTTTTGAAGAAAAACTCTGGATATATTGATATTGATAAAGGCGAAATATTAGAGCTTGTCAAAAAACATAAATTTGAAGTCAGCATTGAGCAATTTAAGAGATTTTTTAAAGGGAAATATGGTCAGGATGTAGAAATAAAGGAATCCAGAGCTGCATATTATAAATTACTGCCTCATTTAGAAAGAGTTATAGTTTCCGTTTTACAATCACCTTTGAATGTGGAGAATGAAAATTCTTATGTCGTATTCTTTGATGACTTAGATATTGGGTTTAATGCAGAAAATAAAGACTCTGTAGATACAATTATAAATCTACTTAGAATATCCAAATATGTCAATAATAATATTTTCTCCAAAAATAACATTCCAGCCAAGGCAATTATTTTGATTCGTGATGATGTCGAAAGAATGCTATCCCCCTTGGGGGCAGATATTGCAAAATTGTTCTCTAGCTATGCAACTAGTCTAGATTGGTATCAAGAAGAATTCCTAAATAAAGACAAAGAGAATGAATTGGGTTTAAAAAAACTAATAGAGAAACGTGCAAAGAATGCATTTGTAAAATCATGTATTCCTATGAGTAAATCATCAGCATGGGAAAGTTTAGTAAGTGAAGAATTCGCACCAAAGTCTAGTTTTAAGTACATTTGTGATCATACATATTTCCGTCCTAGAGACTTAATATTATTTTTTAAACCGCTAGAAACCGGAAGATATGAGATACCATTAAATAAATATAGTGTAAATGGTTTGTTGGGTCAATATGCTTCGGAGTTAGTTAAAGAATTAAATAATGAACTATCTTCATTTTATAGCACAATACAAATACAAAATATTTTTGACTCATTAAAATTAATAGACAAGAAGTATAACTGCCAGTACGAGCAAGCTAAAGAAATCATAGAAGACAACTGCAATGAGATTGATTCTGAGCTTCTTTTAGAAGACTTGTTTAATAGATCCTTAATTGGGACAATCGATCGGGGTAATAACTTTGTGAAATTTAAACATAAAATTTCCAAGAAAGAGGTTGTTGAATATAGTATTGATAAAAATGCTTATATAATTGTTCATAGCGGTTTGAAAGTTTACTTACAGAACCGATGATTTTTGTATACCAAAGAATTTAAGAGCGATTGCGATTCCCAACGCTTGGCATTTTCGAGGGCGTTCAGAATTCTGTGTCACGTTAACATTACTATAGCGTCATCACATTATTCAGCCGCCCTTAAAAATAAATGGCTAACTGCGATAATGTCCAAATTCTAGCCATTTGATAACCGCATAACCATTTCTCAGCCCATGCACCAAAAGTCTCCGCATCTTTGATACGCGCTTTATCTCTGGCTTTTTCCCTCGCTGGCGATCTTCCACCGGCAACCATTTTTTTAGCTTCATTGAGCCGTTCACGCGCTTCTGCAAGCGTGATCCCTCCCACACCATAGCGGCCAAAAGTAACGGTCTCCTGTCTTCCGTTTATTGAATAGTTATAACGAAATGAGATCGTTCCAGCCGGAGTGACCGCAACATACAGACCATCACGGTCATTAACTTTATAGAGTTTCTCCTTCGGCTTAAGGTAACGCAGCCTGGTGTCAGTCAACATGGTTTATTGTTTTCCTTTATCAAAAAATACCATGTTGTAAAAAATTCAGAAAAGTTATTTAACTATCTGTTTTTAAATGATTTATAAAAAACAAATACCATAACTCAACCGAAATTTATCACATAGTACTTTTTCAAACCTGAATTCAAAACCAGAGAGTACCATCAAAAATTCCATTGAAAAAACCGTGCTTCCCATTGCTTACAGCTGCCAGAAAGTGCCAGACATAAAAACAAAAAAACCCGCAGTTACGCGGGCTTAGAGGTACTTTACTGCTTTTACGTGCAGGCTGTTGCCAGACGCAAAATCATTCCCACTCAATGGTTGCTGGCGGCTTGCCGCTGATGTCATACACCACGCGGGAGATACCGTTCACTTCATTGATGATGCGGTTAGAGACGCGGCCGAGGAAATCATACGGCAGGTGCGCCCAGTGCGCGGTCATAAAGTCGATGGTTTCCACCGCACGCAGGGAAACCACCCAGTCGTATTTACGGCCATCACCCATCACGCCGACGGAACGAACCGGCAGGAACACGGTAAACGCCTGGCTAACTTTGTTGTACAGGTCAGCTTTGTGCAGCTCTTCGATGAAAATAGCGTCCGCACGACACAGCAGGTCGCAGTACTCTTTCTTCACTTCGCCCAGCACACGCACGCCAAGGCCCGGGCCCGGGAACGGGTGACGGTAGAGCATGTCGTACGGCAGGCCCAGCTCCAGGCCGATCTTGCGCACTTCGTCTTTGAACAGCTCACGCAGCGGCTCAACCAGGCCCATCTTCATCTCTTTCGGCAGGCCGCCCACGTTGTGGTGAGATTTGATGACGTGCGCTTTACCGGTGGCGGAAGCAGCAGATTCGATAACGTCAGGGTAGATGGTACCCTGCGCCAGCCATTTGACGTCGTCCAGCTTCAGCGCTTCTTCGTCGAACACTTCCACGAAAACGCGACCGATAATTTTACGCTTCGCTTCCGGATCGCTTTCACCCGCCAGCGCATCGAGGAAGCGCTGCTCGCCTTCAACGTGAACAATGTTCAGGCCAAAGTGGTCGCCGAACATCTCCATCACCTGCTGCGCTTCGTTCAGGCGCAGCAGACCGTTGTCCACGAACACGCAGGTCAGGTTTTTGCCGATAGCGCGGTGCAGCAGCATCGCGGTAACGGAGGAGTCCACACCGCCGGAGAGGCCGAGGATCACTTTGTCGTCGCCAACCTGCTGGCGGATACGCTCAACGGCGTCGTCGATGATTTTAGCCGGGGTCCACAGGGCCTCACACTGGCAGATGTCGCGCACGAAGCGCTCCAGCATGCGCATCCCCTGACGGGTATGGGTCACTTCCGGGTGGAACTGCACGCCGTAGAAACGTTTTTCTTCGTTGGCCATAATGGCGAACGGGCAGTTGTCGGTGCTGGCGACGGTGACGAAGTCAGACGGGATGGCGGTGACTTTGTCGCCGTGGCTCATCCATACGTCCAGCAGCGGTTTGCCGTCTGCGGTCAGGGAGTCTTCGATACCGCGCACCAGCGCGCTGTCGTTAACCACTTCAACCTGCGCGTAGCCAAACTCACGCTCGTTTGAGCCTTCTACATGGCCGCCCAGCTGCATCGCCATGGTCTGCATACCGTAGCAGACGCCAAATACCGGCACACCGGCTTCGAACACATACTGCGGCGCGCGCGGGCTGTTCTCTTCGGTGGTGCTTTCCGGGCCGCCGGAAAGAATGATGCCGCTTGGATTAAATTCGCGGATCTGTGCTTCCGTGACATCCCATGCCCACAGCTCACAGTAGACGCCCAGCTCACGCACGCGACGCGCCACCAGCTGAGTATACTGAGACCCGAAGTCGAGGATGAGGATGCGATGTTTATGAATGTTTTCCGTCATTGACGCTAATTCCGAGGCAAGTGAAACAGAGTAAATAAATCGCCCGACGCGAGGTCGGGCGAAGAAATCAGGAGCCCAGACGGTAGTTCGGGGACTCTTTGGTGATGGTCACGTCGTGAACGTGGCTTTCCTGAATGCCCGCACCGCTGATGCGTACGAATTCAGCTTTGGTACGCAGCAGGTCAATGGTACCACAGCCGGTCAGGCCCATACAGGAGCGCAGGCCGCCCATCTGCTGGTGAATGATCTCTTTCAGGCGGCCTTTATAGGCCACGCGGCCTTCGATACCTTCCGGCACCAGTTTGTCAGCAGCGTTATCGCTCTGGAAGTAGCGGTCAGAGGAGCCTTTGGACATGGCGCCAAGGGAGCCCATTCCGCGGTAGGATTTGTAAGAACGGCCCTGGTAGAGTTCGATTTCACCCGGGGATTCTTCGGTACCTGCCAGCATAGAGCCGACCATCACCGCGGCCGCGCCGGCAGCGATGGCTTTGGCGATATCGCCGGAGAAACGGATACCGCCGTCAGCGATAACCGGAATACCGGTCCCTTCCAGTGCTTCCACCGCGTCGGAAACAGCGGTGATCTGCGGCACGCCCACACCGGTGACGATACGGGTCGTACAGATGGAGCCCGGGCCGATACCCACTTTCACCGCGCTGCAACCGGCTTCCGCCAGCGCGCGCGCGCCTGCACCGGTGGCCACGTTGCCGCCGATGATTTGCAGGTCCGGGTATTTCGCGCGGGTTTCACGAATGCGCTGCAGGACGCCTTCAGAATGACCGTGCGAGGAGTCGATCAGCAGAACGTCAACGCCCGCGGCCACCAGCGCGTCTACGCGCTCTTCGTTGCCGGCACCGGCGCCGACCGCCGCGCCTACGCGCAGACGGCCCTGCTCATCTTTACAGGCATTCGGTTTACGTTCTGCTTTCTGGAAATCTTTAACGGTGATCATGCCGCGCAGGTGGAAGCTCTCATCCACGACCAGCGCCTTCTCAACGCGTTTTTCATGCATCTTAGCGAAGACCACTTCGCGGCTTTCGCCTTCACGTACGGTAACCAGGCGCTCTTTCGGGGTCATATAGACGCTGACCGGCTGGTTCAAATCGGTGACGAAACGCACGTCGCGGCCAGTGATGATACCGACCAGCTCGTTCTCTTCGGTAACCACCGGGTAGCCGGCGAAGCCGTTACGCTCGGTCAGCTCTTTCACTTCACGCAGGGTGGTGGTTGGCAGAACGGTCTGCGGGTCGGTGACCACGCCGGACTCATGTTTCTTCACGCGACGAACTTCTTCCGCCTGGCGCTCGATGGACATGTTTTTGTGAATAAAGCCGATGCCGCCTTCCTGTGCCAGGGCAATAGCCAGACGCGCTTCCGTTACGGTATCCATGGCTGCAGAGAGCATAGGAATATTCAGACGAATGGTTTTCGTCAGCTGAGTGCTGAGATCGGCAGTATTCGGCAGAACGGTAGAATGAGCGGGAACGAGGAGGACGTCGTCAAACGTCAGGGCTTCTTTAGCGATACGTAGCATGGGCAATATCTCGACCAGGGTGGATAAATATTGCCGTGGCATTATACAGAGCGTAACCGATTGCATCTACCCTTTTTTGCAAATAATACTTGCCATCCCCTCTGAGCGCGTTACTATCGACTGAATAACCTGCTGATTTAAAGTTTGATCTTGCTCACATGTTACCCTCTCAATCCCCCGCAATTTTTACCGTAAGCCGCCTCAATCAGACGGTGCGTTTGCTGCTTGAGCGCGAAATGGGCCAGGTTTGGATCAGCGGCGAGATCTCTAACTTCAGCCAGCCCTCCTCCGGCCACTGGTACTTCACCTTAAAAGACGATAACGCCCAGGTGCGCTGCGCGATGTTCCGCAACAGCAACCGCCGGGTGACGTTTCGCCCACAGCACGGGCAGCAGGTGCTGGTTCGCGCCAACATCACCCTGTATGAGCCGCGCGGCGACTACCAGATTATCGTCGAAAGCATGCAGCCCGCCGGCGAAGGGTTGCTGCAGCAGAAGTATGAGCAGCTGAAAGCACAGTTAACGGCGGAAGGACTTTTCGAGCAAAAACATAAGCAGGCTCTCCCCTCCCCCGCCCACTGCGTCGGCGTCATCACCTCGAAAACCGGTGCCGCGCTGCATGATATTCTCCATGTCCTCAGGCGCCGCGATCCCGGGCTGCCGGTTATCATCTACCCAACCGCGGTCCAGGGTGACGACGCCCCCGGGCAGATTGTGCGCGCCATCGCGCTGGCCAACGCGCGCCAGGAATGTGACGTGCTGATTGTCGGGCGCGGCGGCGGCTCGCTGGAGGATCTGTGGAGTTTTAACGATGAGCGGGTGGCGCGGGCTATTTTCGCCAGCCAGATCCCCATCGTCAGCGCCGTCGGCCATGAAACCGACGTCACCATCGCTGATTTTGTTGCCGATCTGCGGGCACCGACCCCCTCTGCCGCCGCGGAGATCGTCAGTCGCAACCAGCAGGAGCTGCTGCGCCAGCTGCAGGCCGGGCAGCAGCGGCTGGAGATGGCGATGGACTATTTTCTCGCCAGTCGCCAGCGCCGCTTTACCCAGCTGTTCCATCGCCTGCAGCAGCAGCACCCGCAGCTACGGTTAGCCCGCCAGCAGACCGCCCTGGAACGCCTGCGTCAGCGGATGCGCATCGCCGTGGAGTCGCAGCTTAAGCGCGCCGAGCAGCAGCAAAAGCGCACCGTTCAGCGTCTGAATCACTACAACCCGCAGCCGCGGATCCATCGGGCGCAATCGCGGATCCAGCAGCTGGAATACCGGCTGGCGGAAAATATGCGTAGCCGCCTCAGCGAGCGGCGCGAACGATTTGGCAACGCGGTGACCCATCTGGAAGCAGTGAGTCCCTTAGCCACCCTGGCGCGCGGCTACAGCGTCACCTCAGTGAGGGACGGTACGGTGCTGAAGCAGACAAAACAGGTCAAAACCGGCGATCTGCTCACCACCCGCCTGAAAGACGGCTGGGTCGAAAGTGAAGTGAAGCAGATCGCGCCGGTGAAAAAAACGCGGGCCAGAAAGTCTTCATCCACTAAACCAGCGGAATAAATTCCACCCGTTTTTTCGAGATCAGGCCGTGCCCGTGCTGGCAAAAGTAATCCACCGCGCCGCACGCCTTGAGTACCTCCAGCGGCTGGTGGCATTCCGGGCAGCGGGCCTCAAGGGTAAATACCCTTTCGCACTGGGCGCAATGCGCGCTGCTGCCTTTGACATCTAACGGTGCGTGGCACAGAGGGCAATCAAGTTCCATAACCATTCCTTTCAACGTTTATCTGCACCTATTTTATCATGTTCCGGGTTTAATGCGGGCCGCGTAATTGCTGCTGTAGCCGGAGCAGGATTTCCACTTCCTCAAGCCTGCGCTGCGTCAGCCCGGCCACGCTGTCCGCCGCCCGGATAAACAGATTCTCCGCGCCGAGGATCTGCTCATCGAGACAATGTGCATAGATCGCCCCTGGCCGTATCCAGCGCTGGATCCGCTCGCCGTCGTGAAGCGTCACCACTTCGCCCTCAGGGGAGCGGTCGAGAGTGAGGATTCGCTCGTCTCGCAGCCCTATCCGCATTCCCTTTTGCCCGCCCGCGGGGCCCGCGTATTTGTTGAGCCAGATATTGAGCGGGATAGTGCCCAGGGTTCCCTGCAGATGCGCCTGCCCCTCTGCGGTGACCGTATCTCCAGGGGCAATGTCATGGCCGAGGCGGTCTTTCGCCACCCGAAGGGAAAGGCTCAGCGTCGTATCGCCTCCGCTGGCATGCAGGGTTTCGCGGAGCATCGCCAGGACATGGGTGCCGATATCGAGGATCACCCCATCAGGGTGACGCAGCTGCCGGGTATCCAGCTCCCCGGTGGCAAAATTAAGCGCGACCGGTTCTCCGGCAGCGTTAAAGCCGCTTGGCTCCTGTAAATAACCTTCGAGCCAGACGATATCCTGCGCAGAGAGGTTCGGCGGTGGCAGACGGCTGGCCTCCCCTTCCGCCCGCCACCGCGGGCCAGGAGCGTTCAGCGCTAAGCCACGCGCCATCCAGTGGTCGAGGGCCAGCACCCGGTCGGCCTCCCCAGCCGACGCCAGCAGCGCCCGCAGTCGGGCGGCCTGCTCAAGGTTGGCCACGATCGGCTTTTCCACCACGATACGGGAGATGCCGCTGGCTAATGCTCTTTCCAGCACGGGCAGGTGCTGGAGTGATGAGGTAGTGATGAAAAGCGTCTCCAGGGGTTTGGCCAGCAGCGCTGACAGTGAACTGCAGCGCTGGATCCCCGGCAGCGCTCTGCTGCTGTCGAGGTCATAACCCCAGCAGTTGTCGACGGCGTATCCCAGGCGGCGCAGCGCCGGTAAATAGGCGGTTTCCACCACCGCGCCGAGGCCGATAAAACCAATTTGCATAGTAAGTCCACCTTTGAGCCGCTCTGTTCCCGGCGAAGTATCGCGGGATTATGGCTGAAGGTTTTGACATTTACCGGCATGGCGGCCACAAAAAACCCGCCAATATGAATTTCAATTTTGAAATAATGTATAAAATTGTACCTACTACGAGATACCTGGCATTTTTGCGTGAAAATAATGGAGTCATGCACAACAACGGTCATTCCATGAGTCGCGGTAGTAAATATTTCCGTCCATGTATTTCCAGGTGATCGCCTCATAACGCATCTCGAGCGTTTCCAGGTGGGTACTGCTCATACCAGTAGGTGATAAATACGGCGCAACCGTAGTGACTTTGACGTTCTCCAGGATGATGTTGAAATACTCAGCCTCAATGCCCGCCTCCAGAATGCGGTACATCTTTATAATCGCCTTCTTCATCGGGCGCCCCTCACACACGGCACGATACAAAAGCGGTGTTGTCTGATCGAATTCCTTCACTATCGACACAGGACGATGTATACGCGTACCTGTCAGTTTTCCCCAGCTTGGATCAACTGGAATAGTAATACCATGAGAGAATGATTTTAACTCAATAGATCCAAGACGCGTTGGCATCATGCAGCTTCCAATGATCGGAGAACCGTTTTCATCTTCAAGCCATAAATGTGCGGGAGTAGACATACAATTTCCTTATCATAAATAACGTTAGAATTACCATTTCACATAGCGCCCAAAGATAATAATCATAAGTACAGCGAATATACCAACAGGCCAAACCGGCCCCTCAGGGAAAATTTGAAAAAAAACCACTGCAAATATGACAATGCAAAGCGGTGGGGCATACAGCGAAATTAATTGCTGGAACAACCACAAAAGCGCTCTTTTAATAAATGACATCATCACTACCTAATCATTCTTTCGATGATATTAGCGATCTCTGCATCTGAGGCCCATTGAGCTTTAAAAGCGTCGGCATGTTCAAATAACGGCGCCACCAGAAAATACATCATTTCAAGTTCTTGTTCGTATAGTATAGAAAAGAATGCAGGATAACAGATTCGGAGACGCTCAGCGCTATCTGCAGCCTTCTGCACAACACCATACACGCCAGCCACTGTAACGGCGACCCCCGCAGAACGCCCAGCAAGCGCTCCCATATCTAGGCTTAGTTTCATGCCTACCGAAACACAGGTAGCCGTAGCTAAAACAAATCCAGATTTGGTTAGAGAGTCTGCAGCGATATGAATGTTAACAGCCATCAGAATTCTTTTAATATGCTCTAACTGCTCTGTTGTTTTGTGCCTAAATATTTCTTCAAAATATATTTGAAGCATTTCATATACAATATCATTACGCTGTAAAAGATGGTAGATACCTTTAGCAAATCTAACATCCTCATTCTTCTGCTTTTTACATACATCCTGATACTCATCAGTAAAACAGGATGTATAATACAGGGCCCGAGTTACGCCAGCGCCTATTGTTTTAACCTGACTGGAAACCCGTTGTTCTATGCCTGAAACAGCGCGTTCAAGTTTTATTGCGAGAATTTTATTGGCCTGTAAATAGCTGATGACGACATTGTTGTAATACATTATCACTCCTTGCTGATTAATTTCACCATCCTGTGAAAAAACCTAACTTACCATAATACTCAGCCATAAAGTAGACTCTCCAGTTTCTCCCGCATTACAGGAAATCGGCACCGTGGAATTCCCCCAACATATCCAGATGCGTTTTCTCTCTTATCATTGCGATAACTTTCTACGTATATATTATCAAAGCGTACTCAAACAATTGCTTGAGCAAGCGAAGCTAACAAATGAGAAATTTCATAGGTACGTGCAGATATACATGCCAAACATGCGCGTTGATGCGTCGTTACGATCGCCCTTAATAAAAAAAGCCCGGCAGATGCGGGCTTTGAAGGATTCATGTTGGTGAGTAAATCTTGCTGATAGCTTATTTGCTTTTCTTGATGTGAAAGAAAATAAACCACATAACCATATTGATTTATATAGATATATATAATTTTATTTCGATTTTGTGTACACCCATGTGTACATCATTTCTGAAGGTGCTCGCTTCTTTCTCTCAAACCCTTCATAACCGAAATTAAAAACGTGGGCATGCCCTCACCGCTCAAACCTGACCACCACTCTCGCTGATTGCTGTACGGCCAAAAATCTCATAAAGAATTCCGCACGGAAAATTTCTCTATATACATGCAAAATGTGTTGGTTCGGTTGGTTCAGTTGCCTCAAAACGTAAAGGCCATTGTTTTATTTGATTATTTTTCAAAAAAGTGAACCAACACCATCCGATTTTGAACCAACATTTAGCTGAGTGAACCAACATCAGCCGCGAAAATGACGTTGCGTACAGGCAGGTTTCGCGTTCTGGATAGAAGTAACAAGGCAGCTTTCTCCCCGTGCTATCTGAGTAGTGAGCGAAAAATTTCGCTGAGTGTATTTCACCTAATACCAACGGCGTTTTAGCATAGATATGCTTGTGCTCAATCTCGATGAGATCCATCCGGCGTATTCGATAGCCAGCAGTTCATGGGCGAACGTGCCGCCGTTTCTTCCTTCATCTGAAACTATGCAAATCTGCACAGTTTCTTTTTCCAGTTCGGCGAGCAAAGATTTTGCGGTTTGAGTACGCAACCACTGGGCAGGTGCTTTGTTAGTGCCAAGACCACTCGCCTTATGCAGCGCATTCAGGTTGAAGCGTCCGGCAGTAGCCTTTTCCCCCAATGAGGGGAAAGCATCATTGCTTACGAGCCCAGTTAAACATGACAGAAGAGACAAAGAGTTAGTGTTGAACAGTAAATGGATAATATCTGGACGATTGAATATACATCGGCACATAACCAGGAGTAATCCTC